>CBFCXS010000236.1:0-1509 GCA_965602085.1 Candidatus Woesearchaeota archaeon | reverse complement strand
CCTATAGGAAAAGCTGTCCTAAGAATTCCAAAATTAGGATACATTAAAATAATAGCAGTTGATTATATTTGGAAGCCAATATTCGGAGGTTAAATTATGTTTTGTCAAAAATGCGGATCCATAATGGTTCCTGCAAAACACGGTGGAAAAACAAGACTTAGATGTCCAAGATGTAAGTTCTCCACTAGTATGAACAAGAGAGAAAAGATAGCAATAAAAGAAGAAGTTAAGATTAAAAAAACAGACCAAATAGAAGTAGTAGATAAAAAAATAGAAACACTGCCAAAAACAAAGGAAGAATGTCCTAAATGCCACCATGCTGAGGCCTACTATTGGGTTGTACAAACCAGATCTGCAGATGAAGCACCAACACAGTTTTTCAAATGTACAAAGTGTATGCATACTTGGAGAAAATACTAACTTCAATCATACTTTGTAATGATATAAATTTTTATAAATAACACACCTCCCTAATCTAATTATGAAACTTGTACTAGCAGATTCCAAGCTTTTTTCAGATAGCATATCAATTATATCAGAATTAGTCAATGAAGCAAGGATAAAAATAACAAAAGACCACTTAGAAATCATATCAATGGACCCGGCTAATGTAGCTATGATAATTTTCAAATTATTAAGTTCTAGTTTTGTTGAATATGAATTAGACAAAAATAAGGAAATAGCAGTTAATTTAGAATCACTAAAACAAATACTAAAAAGAGCAAAACCTTCAGACACATTAACAATAAGGTTAGATGAAGAAAAAAATAAATTGTGTATTACAATTGCAGGAGAAACAACAAGAACATTCAGTTTATCATTAATAGAAATTGATGAAAAAGAGCAAAAAGTTCCAGATTTAAAGTTCCCAATAAAAATACACACAAATACTATAACTTTTGATGAAGCAATTGAAGATATGAATATTGTTTCAGAATCAGTAGCATTCATAGCAGAGAAAAACAAACTAACTTTACAATCATCAAGCAATTTAAATTCAGCAAATGTAGATATTCCATTAAGTGAAGATACAAATCTAAAAGAGGCAATCAAATCAAAATATTCATTGGAATACTTAAAGAAAATGGTTAAAGCAGGCAAACTTACAGATAAAGCAGTAATTAATTTTGATAAAGATTATCCTCTAAAATTGGAATATAATCTAAAGGACAAATTAAGCTTGTCTTTCATTCTAGCACCAAGAATTGACAACGTATAGCAATATTTATAAATTCTAAAATAAATTTTATAATAGTATGTCAAAAAGAGGTCAGGCAACTATTTTAATACTCCTTGCTATCATCATTTTAGCAGTTATAGGCTTAATTTTCTTTGCTAAAAGTAAAATTTATGTTGGTGGAACAAATATAGAAAATTTACAAAGAGAATTAGATCCGATTATAAGACATGTAGAAAAATGTCTCTATGATACAACTTCAGAATCAACTTATTTAATAGCAAAACAAGGGGGTTATATATCACCAAAAGAAACAACATATAGGCTTTACA
>CBFCXS010000235.1:0-1517 GCA_965602085.1 Candidatus Woesearchaeota archaeon | reverse complement strand
AAAAATATTCTAAACATTATTTCTTATTTTTATTAATACAAATTACAACCTTCATAATACAACTCATAAAATATTTAATAAAACCCTGGCTTCTTCCATCTTTAATTAAAGGTTATATCCATGGATTATTCCAAAGATGAAAATAGTTTTATTCAATCCAAAACCTAGCAAAACCTATTTTTATAAAGGTTTTTCATTTTCATTACTTAGTATTGCATCTATGATAAAAGGACACGAAATAAAAATAATCCAAGCAAATGAAAAAACAAATTATATTCAAGAAGTTATAGATGAATGTAAAAATGCAGATTGTTTAGGAATCACTTGTATGACAGGTTATCAAATTAAAGAAGCATTAGAAGTTGCACAAAATACAAAAATACCAGTAATTCTTGGAGGGACACATCCATCAATCTTGCCAGAACAAACATTAGAAAACGAACATATAGACTTTGTTATAAGAGGACAGGGGGAAAGAACCTTCAAAGAATTAATTCAAAAATTAAAAACAAAACAATTCTCAAAAATAAAAGGTTTGAGTTATAAAGAAAATAATAAAATAATTCACAACCAAGATAGACCTTTCGAAGATATAAATAATTTTCCAGATATAAATTTCAATCTAATAAATATAGAAGATTATATTTTCAATAGTGAATTCGGAGAAAGAACAATAGAATTAATTACTTCTCAAGGCTGCCCGCATAGATGTGGTTTCTGTGCAGAACAAACAATATTCAAAAAGAACTGGTCAGGATTAAAAGCAGAAAAAGTAATTGAGTTAATTAAGTTTTTTGTAAAAAACTACAACGTAGATTACATAAGAATACAAGATGCAAATTTCTTTGTAGATATAAAAAGAGTTGAAAAAATATTAAATGGAATTAAAGATTTAGATGTAAAAATTGGACATCTAAATGCAAGAACAAATTATTTAGCAAATTATCCAGAAGAATTTTGGAATCTAATGGAGCAAGCTGGAGTAATAAATTTCCTAATTGGCTCAGAATCAGGTTCACAAAAAGCATTAGATATAATTAACAAAGATACAACAGTAGAAAATACAATTAAAACAGCAGAGTTGTGTAAAAAATATAACATGATAGGTTATCATTCATTTATGATTGGTTTGCCATCAAAAGAAAAAGATTTCTTAAAACACGAATTAAAAACAACCTTAAAGTTAATTAAAAAATTATACAAGATAGGTAATGCCTATAACATGTTGTTTGTTTACACGCCCTATCCTGGAGCCCCCTTATATAAAGAGGCTTTAGAATTAGGATTGAAACACCCAGAAAAATTAGAACAATGGATAAAATTTGATTTAAATATTAAAAATACACCTTGGGTTAAAGATAAAATTTTCAAAAAAGTAGAGTTTTTACATAATTTCATCTTTCCTTTTTATGAAAATAAATACAGAGAGCAAATAAAAAGAACAAATAAAAAAATAGCACTATTAACAAATAATATCTTCCACACATTAGCAACAATTCGATATAAAACAAATTTCT
>CBFCXS010000234.1:0-1520 GCA_965602085.1 Candidatus Woesearchaeota archaeon | reverse complement strand
CATCCTTAGTTGTAAAACAGGCTTGGTTGCCAGAAGAAGATCCTTCTAAGGAATAGGCTATGCTGAAACCCTCAAAAAATCAATAATTAATCTTTCTAGGTTATATGCAATTAACTTGCATATAACTTCTTTCTTTTGCATTGCAAAAGACTTGCTTCTCAGAGTAGAACCATACTTTCTCTTTATTACAGAAAAGATAGTCTCAACTTTGCTTCTCTGATGATAGATTTTATCATTATAAATCTCTTTAGCTTTATTTCTAAAGCTAAAATATTTACCTTTTCTTGATCCCCATTTCTTCAGTTTAATAAATGATTTTGCATTGAGTTTCTCAAATATAAACTTGTGATTAGCATAAGAATCATAACCTTTGTCAGCACAAACAAACTTTGTTTTTAAGCCATTGAGTAATGGCTTAAAATCTTTATGATCATTTCTTGGGCTTTTATGTACTTCCTGTTTCAGAATTATTTGTTTATCTAAATCAACAGATATCCCTACTTTGATATATCGTCGGTAAAAAAAACCTTTTCCTGTTCTCATTTGGTAATGCCTACTTTGATTCTCTACTTCAAAACCTGTACCATCTAAACCTGAAATCTTTGCCTTTCTAAAAGGCAAAAGAAAGTTGAGAAGTTTAGGCTTAATTCTCTTAGCAAATTTAACTAAAGTTGTGTGATGAGGTATTCTCTTTAAACCAATATGTTTAGGAATTTCTGTTATCTTGAGAAGTTCTACTAAATCTCTATATGTTGTTCTCAACTTCTGTTTGAGAACAAGCAGAATAATCTTCTGGTGGTTACAGAAGATTTTATTTGAGAATTTGCTAAAATATCTTGGAATCTGTTTAACAAACTCCAAACCCTTATCAATAAACTTTAAATATTTAGAATTCTTAGTTTTATTCATAACCGTTCACCTCTGTGGTTTTATATCTATGAGGTGAACTTATTCTTATTTAAATAAAGGGTTTCAGCATAGCCGGTAAAGTTTATAAGATATATTTAATTTAAGTTCATTATGAAAGTTATGATTATTGGGGATATACATGGAGATTTGAAAAAGATTGAGAAAATACCCATCAAGGGAGTTGATTTAATTCTTTTAACCGGAGATATTGGAAAGTCTGATTTACTAAGAAATCTTGCATTTAAGCATATTAAAAAAGAAAAATCTTGGAAATTTTACGAAAATCCAAAGAAAATAAAAGAAGCCTATAGAGAAGTATATGATTCTTATGTAAATGTATTAAATTTTTTATCAAAATATGCCCCAACTTATCTTATTTTTGGTAATGTTGAATGGGAAGATTCTGAAGTTCCTAAAGAAATAAAAATGTTTTCACTAAAAAAAGCACTAAAAGATATGAAAAAAGTTCATTTAATCAATAATAAAGTTATTTGCTTTAAAGATAAAAAAATTGTGGGGGTGAAATATTTCGTTGAAGATAATTGGGTTAAAACATTTATACCAAAAAATGAACGAAGTAGTTTGATAGCACCTACCCATTCATCGATGCT
>CBFCXS010000233.1:0-1521 GCA_965602085.1 Candidatus Woesearchaeota archaeon | reverse complement strand
ATCAGCATTTAAAGTTGGATTATTTTCCTTGAGTCTTTCTAATTCTTCCTCTACCTCTTTAACTTTTTCTAATGTTTCCTGTTTGCTTTTTATTTCAAGATTAAATTTAATTCTCATTCGTACAGCAGATTCAACTTTATCATCACTTGCCGTTATATCTGTATCAATTTTATATCTTTTTTCCTCTACACTTCTTAGCTTACTATTGGACAATTCATTCATCTTAGAATATATTTCAAGACCAAACATCCTTTCTAAAAATTTTCTCTTTTCTGCTTTCTTCATGCTCAATATATTAGCAGAGCTATTCACATTTGAATGAACCAAACTCATAAACATCTTAACATCCATCCCAAATATTTCTTCAAACATTGATTGATAATCCATCTTATGTGCATCTTGATCTATCAAATCACCATTCTTAAATATCTCAAGGACATTTGGCTTTAACTTCCGGTTGATCTCATATATATCTTCATTA
Organism: Candidatus Woesearchaeota archaeon; assembly: GCA_965602085.1. Lineage (GTDB taxonomy): Archaea > Nanobdellota > Nanobdellia > SCGC-AAA011-G17 > JACPIM01 > CBFCXS01. The sequence goes on along the minus strand of CBFCXS010000233.1, from coordinate 1,040 downwards.
ATCTTAAACCTAAAAACCACTTGACAGTTCTTTTTATTTTTCCAATTAATAATTTGATCTTGTTTAATGTCCCTTGCAGTTTTGCCGAATAAAGCAAAAGGAATAGTCTCAAGAAATGAACTTTTACCTGCTCCATTGGATTTTCCCTTGTCCATATCAATTCCCGTTACAAAATTGACTCCATTATGTAATGGTATATCCTGCCACACACTACCAAATGATAAAAAATTCTGAAATCCAACTGATTCACATTCAATCTTTGTCCCTTCAGCCGTTCTAATCTTAATACCTGTCTCCCCTGCTTCCCTCATCAGCTTCTTAAACATTGATTTTAACATACCAATATGTATGTTCGTAGGAAATGCTTGATTGTCAATAAATTGATCAACAATCTGCTCTTTACTATCCATTTCAATACTATCATCTGATACTATCTCTCCATCATCTGAATCTATATTAGTAAAGTTAACTGAATATAAAAATGGTTCACTCTTGAGAATATTATCAATGATATCCTGATTTGCAGTAGTTCCATAATCTTTATCAAATATTATTCTGACAATATTACCCTTAATAGAACTCTCATCCAAAGGTTCAGCTACCGTATGAATTTTTATGAACTTTGGAGCACCTTCATATTCAATAAAATCTAACTTTCCATCTTCAAATGTATGAAATCCTCTAACCCCACCTGCATCATGAAAGGTCTGCCCATACGGAGCACCTAGATAATGTATGCCATTGTTGCTTGAAGGGGTATGAAAATGCCCTGATAAAACTTTCTTGAAGTCTTTGAATGTTGCCTTGCTTATGCCATCTTTGCATTTATATGAGTCATTCATATAGAATCCATTGATAGCGAAATGACCAAAACAATAAGCAACATTATGAGCATCACCTTTAGTTGGAACACATCCCCAAGGCACAAGAAGAATTCCATCTAATAATGTTGGTTCATCAATTACTTTTATATGTTTATATTCTTTGAATAATTCTAAGGTATTCGGATGGATTTGATTTTTATAGTAACAATCATGATT
>CBFCXS010000232.1:0-1526 GCA_965602085.1 Candidatus Woesearchaeota archaeon | reverse complement strand
TCATTACAAGGACTCATCAAAGAGCAGAAGGAAGAAAAGGAAAGGGCCAAAGAGAATATTGAGACCCTTAAGAAAGGTAAGCTGAAGCTAAACGATATCAAGGATTACCTAAATGTAATTAAAGATATTCTGAAGGATGAGAACATAAAACAGTTTACTATTAAACAGATCATGCCGTTTATGAATAAGCAGACTAATTACTATCTGTCAGAGGTCAACTATAGTTTCTATGTCAAGATAGACAAGTGGTTAGATGTGGAGATTAAAGGGCCGGGTATCAGAAATGCAACATATGATTCATTGAGTGGGGGAGAAAGACGTGGTATTGACATTGCTATTCAACTTAGCTTACTTGACATTGCAAGGACTCAAGCAGGGGTCTTCCCTGATATCCTGATATTCGATGAGCTATTAGATTCATCCATAGACGGTAGGGGAATCAATGAGCTAATGAAGATTGTTAGAACCAAACAACAGGAGTTTGGTGGTAAGGTGTTCATTATTAGCCACCGAGATGAGATAGACAATGAGATGGTTGACAATCAATACAAGGTGGTTAAAGAACATGGATTTAGCAGAGTTATTATTTAGTGGATTTTTCATGATTGGATTTTTGATTTTAGTTATAAAAGGGAACTATAATGCCTAAAAAGGAACTATTATTCTCAATAACGAAAAAGGATTTCACCATTCAGACCTTCCGTTCAGGGGGGAAAGGTTGTCAACATCAGAACAAGACAGATTCAGGTGTTAGAATTTTCCACAATGCTTCAGGTGCAAGGGGAGAGTGTAGGAATCATAGACACCAACATATGAATAAGAAAGAAGCTTTGGTTCGATTGACACAAACTAGTAAATTCAAGTTATGGATGAACAGAATGGTGCATGAGGTTATAGATGGTATGAGTATAGAAGAAAAGGTTGAAGAACAAATGGCACCTGAAAATCTTAAAGTAGAAGTTAAAGATGATGATAACAAATGGCATAGAATAAGTCGTTAAATGATTTTTTTGTAAAAAAAATATAAATATATTAAGGGGATAGAAAATGGATGATTTTTTTAAGAGCTTACAAGACAAAATTACAAAAAATGTGAAGGGAGTTCATGCTTCTGTTATGTCAGAAAGTGAGATAGCATCACAGAAGTTTAATGTTATGACTCCATGTTATGACTTGAATAGAATTCTTTCGGGTTCTACAAGAAATGGTATCAAGTCAAGGAATTTGATGGGTATCATTGGGCCTGAACATACTATGAAATCATCATTTATGGTTCTTTGTATGGTTAACGCTCAACGGCAGGGAAAGAAAGCTATAATCCTTGATACAGAAGGTGGATGTGATAATGAATTCTGTAAAAGATGGGGTCTTGATACAGATAATCTATTTTATGTTTATACACCTTTTATTGATGAGATCATGCCTATCCTAGCTCAAATTAGGGAAACAGGTCAAACTGATATGGTCATTGGCCTTGATTCTGTAGGTGGTCTCCAAAAGTTAAAAGCCTATGAAGATGCATTAAG
>CBFCXS010000231.1:0-1552 GCA_965602085.1 Candidatus Woesearchaeota archaeon | reverse complement strand
ACACCTTATTTTCTGATAGATTTGATGCTTATTTTGTTGACTCAACTATAGAGTCTCAGAACTGCACAGCATACGTCCAAGTAACGAGTCCAACTTGGCTTATTAAGGAGAAAAATTTCACAATAAAAACAGAACCCTTATTTATTTTTGAACTTTTAACTTGTAAAGATTCTTTATGTAGTGAAAAATCAAAAATCTTCATTAAAAATGAAGATATCTACTTGGATTATGATTCAGAAGTTCCAGAACCAACAATAACAGCAATCCTAACTTTACCAGACAAAACAACTCAACAATTAACATTACCCACTTCAATAAAAGCAGAGCAGATAGGAACTTATATTTTAGATATCACAGCTTCAAAACCAGGTTATAAAACAATAACAAAAAAAGAACAATTTGGAGTAGTTGAACACGAAGCAGAAATTCCTTTTGTTGGAGTTTGTAATGCAAATAATAAATGTGAGAAAGGAGAAACTAATCAAAATTGTCCTCAAGACTGCAAACCAGGAGAAATCCCAAAAAAACCAATATTCATCTATCTCATATCAATAATTCTCATCTTGATATTAATCTCAATAATAATTTACTTTAGAATTATTAAAAGAAAATATGAAACAACACAATAAAAAACCAATTTTAAGAAAAAGTCTTTGGATAATCTTATTACTAATAGTTATTCCAATAATATTTGCTCAAGAACAAGATATTGTTCTAACTCTTACCCAAGAACCATTTATATTAACAACACGAGATATGCTTCCAGAACAAGATTTTGAAGGTTATATAATCCAGTTCCAGGAAGAGCCAGTTCTAATTAAAAAAGCAGCTATAGAATCAGATATTCAGCAAAGAGAATCAGAATTAGAAGCTTCTTCTCCATTATATAGAAATACAATAGGTCTAGTTAAAAAAGCAGGAATAGCTTACAGCAAAGCAAGAGAGGATTCTAGAGTAAGCTCTCAAAGAGATAGGATTCTAGAAGAACATAGAAATGCTTTAGCAGATATCCAATCAAGAGTTCCATCCATAACAGGTTATGCAGCTGCAGCTCAAGATAATACAAAGCAACCAAATGAATACACAGATGTCTTTAATGGAATATCATTAAACATAACATCCCAAGAAGCAGAACAATTAAAAGAATCACCTTATGTCAAAGCTGTTTATCCAAATTATAAAGTTAATATCACTTTAATGGATTCTGTTCCTTTAATTAATGCAGATGATGTCTGGCAGTTAGATGAGGATGGAAATGATTGTTCTGTTTCAGGAAAAGATTGTTTGACTGGAAAAGGAATTACTATTGCTGTAATTGATACTGGTGTTGATTATACACATGCTGATTTAGGTGGAGGAAGCGTGAATCAAGATAATCTTTTTTATATAGTGGAAAGTAACTCGGAACTATTAAATGTTCAAAGAATTTTCTCTGACGGATTTGATTTTTATTATTACCTGCAAAATTTAGTCAAGAAGATAAATGGGACTATGGTTGTTTCTTTTCAAGAAGATATTATCTATATGGATATGAACAAAAATTATATAGTTG
>CBFCXS010000230.1:0-1574 GCA_965602085.1 Candidatus Woesearchaeota archaeon | reverse complement strand
TACTGGAGAAACTTGTGATGATACACTTACTCCTCCTGCTTGTACAGTAACACCAACATGTACAGAAAATGCTTTGAGATGTACTGGGAATGATTTAGAACTTTGTACAGCAAATATATGGAATGTAGATACAGATTGTTCACTTACTGGAGAAACTTGTGATGATACACTTACTCCTCCTGCTTGTACAGTAACACCAGAAGGATGCCAACTTGGTTTCTGTGAATTAGTTACTCCCTCAAATAATCTTGTTTGTATACCAGCTGGTGTAAGAGTTGGTGGTGATTTTTGTGATTTAATAGAAGGTATATTTATTGCACAACTTGGTGAAGGAGAAACATGCGAACACAACTTCGAATGTATAAGTAATATTTGTGATGTAGACACATGTATTAGTTATTCAAATTTAATAGATGCTTATTGTTGGGTTTTAGTACAATTAGGAGATACAAACCCAATTTGTGGAACATAAAAATGAAAAAAATATTATTAATATTAACAATGGCAATTTTATTAGTTACTTTAGTAAATGCTCAAGAATGTAATGTTGGTGAAACAAGTGATGGTTTGTATTGTAGTGTAGATGGAACATGGGAAACACAAATTACTACTGGAGCTTGTCAAAATAATTTTGAATGTGAGTCAGAAATATGCCAAGGCAATATATGCCAAGATTATGATTTAACTTCCCTTCTTATTACTGGAGTAAGTGATCTAGAAGATTTAGCTAATCAAGCTGCAGACTCAGGCGCAGCAGCTACTAGTAATGGTGGTGGAGGCGGAAGCGGTTCATGGAGAGGTGCTGGCGGAATATGTTTATCAAACTGGACATGTACAAAATACTCACCTTGTATTGGAGGAAAACAAACAAGAACCTGTTCTGATATTAATGATTGTGAACCACCATATTATGGTAAACCAGCAGAAGAAATATTATGTTCAATACTAAGGACACCAACTTGTAGTGATGGAATAAAAAACCAACAAGAAGAAGGTGTAGATTGTGGAGGACCCTGTGAAGTATGTAAAACTTGTTTCGACAACATAGAAAACTGTCATGATGCTCAATGTGAAGATGGTGTAGATTGTGGTGGACCTTGCATGCCATGTAAAAGAGCAATCACAGCTATGTTAATAATAATCACAACAATAATAGTTATTATACTAATAATCTTAGGTATCTGGTATTGGAGAATTAGAAAAACAACAGAAGATGTTGAAATATTCCCAGAACAGCCAGGAAAATCATTCAGACTATAATAGTAATGTTTAAAAAGAATTAATTGCTATATTTATATTAGTTAATACTTAGATTCAGAGGTGTTTTCATGAGTAAAAAATCTTCAAAAAAAAATAAAAATATAATTCTTATTTTAGCATTATTAATCGTTCTTGTTGTTTTGTTTGCTCCAAAAATAAAAGATTTAACTGGGAAAGATGTGTTAGCCCCTGCAGGAATGTGTGTCCCATTAGAAAGATGTATACAAACTAAGGCTCATGATACTAATTCAAAAGATAACCACCACCACAGCTCTACTGCTATTTTTAGTAGTGCAGATTGTGTAGGTGAAGGT
>CBFCXS010000229.1:0-1576 GCA_965602085.1 Candidatus Woesearchaeota archaeon | reverse complement strand
GATTGTGTTCTTGAAAAACCTGAAGGTTTCCCTAAAATAATGGAGATGTTGGGGGATGCTGATATTATGGGATGTGGTTATGAGGAAAATAATGGAAGACAACTTTTTAATACTACGTCTTTTATTGCTAAGACAAAGGCTGTTCAAGCTATAATGGTTCATTTTAGAAATCATTTGATTGGGATAGATACTTATGAAAAATATGCTGAAAGATTGGGAAATACTGAAGGTAGATTTGCAATAGCAATTAAAGAATTGGGATTAAAAGTCAAGAAAGTTTCGGTCAATCCGGTTAATACACAAGTAGCTGCACCTGGGGGAACATGGTATGATATTCTTGGATTTAGACATATTCATGCCGAATGGAATACTGCTCATAGGAAGAAAAAAATTCCACCTGAAGCAAAATATCTTGATGATAGATATATGAGAGGGAAAGTAGAGTTAGTTAAGAAGTATTATAATGAAACGGATGAAGTAAAAAAACACCAAATTTTAAAAAGATGGTGGGGAATTAGGTAATAACTATTCAAATTGTTAAATTTTTATAAATATAGATGAATAATAATATATTAGGGAGATCATTATGGAACTTAAAATAAATGAATCAAAACTACTTGAATTTAATGCAGTTATTGAAGGGGGAAAAGCTGATGATCTTTCAGGAACATTTAGAATAAATATTGATAATATTGAGTATGGATTTCCTGTTAGTTTAGAAGATAAAAAAATTAAAGTCAAAATTCCCCCCTTAAAAGACTATGTTAAAGAAGAAAATTTAAGAAATGTCAAAAGTTCTTTTGTCAGATTAGATATTGTAGCAAAGGGAAAGGTATTTACTCCGTGGAAAGAAGATATCAACATAGAAATTCCCCTTGAAGTCAAAGCAGAAATGACGGACATAAAAGGATTTCTTGAAGAAGCTGATAACATTATTAGGGTTTCTAAAGTAACTGAAGATAAAGCTGTTGTAAAAGAGAAAACTAAAGAAATTGTTATCAGAGATGAAAATAAAAGGAAATCTAAATTTTCCATTATGCTAGAACAGGATAAAGAATGTCCTGAAGGGCAAAAATTCTGACCTGTTAAAAAGAAATGTGTTCCAGTTGGAACCGGAAAAAAAGAAAGAAATAGGGGGGATGCATAATGAAAATATTGGATAAAATTGATGAGCTTTTTGAAGCATCAAGAACTTCAAGATTTAAAGATATGAAGGCACTCAAATCTGCTTTAGATGAGTTGGATGAATTACGTGATGCTTTGAAAATGGAAATAGATGCTAGGAGTACATTTACTGATATAGAACGTCTTACTTTTCTTGAACATTATACGGTCAGAGCTATGAGAAATGTAAAAGCTTTAGAACCTAAGTTAAAAGCTTTTCAAAGTTCATTAAAAGCAAAAATAGATTTTGTTAAGGGGTAATAATGGATTTAGTAAAGAAAATAGATAGTTTGATAGGTGAAGCTTCTTGGGATGATTCTTGGGAAACTCCTATGAAAAATCTTGGTAAAAATTGGTGGAGTGATGATGGAGTTTCATCTAGAGTTGTGGATAGGAATACTCAAGTAGAAGT
>CBFCXS010000228.1:0-1580 GCA_965602085.1 Candidatus Woesearchaeota archaeon | reverse complement strand
TCTATTGGAAGAATTTTTAAAGAGTATGGATATTCTGTAACAGCTGTAAAAATAGACCCCTACATTAACTGTGATGCTGGAACACTAAGACCAACTGAGCATGGCGAAGTTTGGGTAACAGATGACGGTGGAGAAATAGATCAAGATTTAGGAAATTATGAAAGATTCTTAGGGCAAGCAATACCAAAATCAAATAATATAACAACAGGACAAATTTATAAAAAAATAATAGAAAAAGAAAGAAGAGGAGACTTCTTAGGAAAAACAGTTCAATTCATACCTCATATTCCAGATGAAATAAAGTCAAGAATAAAAAAAGCCGGAAAAGATTATAATATAACTTTAATTGAGATTGGTGGAACAATTGGAGATTATGAAAATATACCTTTTTTGTTTGCAGTTAAATCTTTAGAAAGAGAGATAGGAAAAGAAAATTTAGTTTATATATTAGTAACTTACTTGCCAATCCCTTCACATATAGAAGAAATGAAAACAAAACCAACACAAACTTCTATAAAATTATTAATGGAAAATGGAATACAACCAGATTTTATTTTATGTAGAGGAAGAAAGCCTTTAGATTATGTAAGAAAGAAAAAAATTGAGTTATATGCAAATATAAAATCAGAAAATATAATTTCAATGCCTGACGTTACTGGTAAAGATACTCCAAATACTATTTATATAATTCCCTTAGATTTAGAAAAAGAAAAATTAGGTGAAAAAATTCTCAAACAATTAAACTTAGAAAAGAAAAAACAACCAAATTGGAAGCCATGGAAAGAAAAAATAAATAATATTCTAAATCCAAAAAATATAATTAGTATAGGTATGGTGGGAAAATATGTTAATATTGGAGATTACAAATTAGCAGATTCATATATCTCAATTAATGAAGCCTTAAAACATGCAGGTGCAAATAATAAAACAAAAGTAAACATTGAGTGGATTAGTGCAAAAGATATAGAAGAAAACAAAGTAAACTTGAATAAATTTGATGGAATTTTAGTTCCTGGGGGATTTGGTTCATCAAAAGTTGAGGGAAAAATAAAAGCTATACAATTTGCAAGAGAGAATAATATCCCTTTCTTGGGTTTATGTTTTGGGATGCAATTAGCAGTAGTAGAATTTGCTAGAAATGTTTGTAATCTAAAGGCCAATTCAACAGAAATAGAGCCGGACATAGAACATAAGGTAATAGATATATTACCAGAACAAAGATTAATTAAAAACAAAGGAGGAACAATGAGGTTGGGGGCATATAAAGCAATCTTAAAAGGAAAAACAAAAAAACTTTACAATTCTAAAAAGGTTTTTGAAAGGCACAGGCACAGATATGAAGTAAATCCAGAATATCACAAAATTTTGCAGGAAAATGGACTAGTTTTCTCGGGTTTAAGTCCAGATAAAAAATTAGTAGAATTTATTGAACTGCCAAATCATAAATTTTTCATAGCAACACAAGCCCACCCAGAATTCAAAAGTTCTTTACTAAAACCTGCCCCACTATTTGATGGTTTTATTAAAGCATGTATTAAGAAAGATTTATAAATAATTACTACGCTTAAAAGGTAACATGG
>CBFCXS010000227.1:0-1584 GCA_965602085.1 Candidatus Woesearchaeota archaeon | reverse complement strand
TTTGTCAATGGGTTTTTCTGCAACATTCACATTGAATCAAGGTGAAACAATACAGATAAAAATCAGAAGATATGGACAAGGAAATGATTCAAACTATACAATTGGACTGTTAAGAACACAATTCAGAGTGAATGGTGGTGAAATCTTTGTTCCTTCAACAATACAATCAAGAACATCAATCAAGCAATTTGACTTGATTAAGGGTTTGACACAAATGTTCAATCTTGTGATGATTCCTGATGAATCAAATTCAAGTCATTTGAAAATTGAACCTGCATCTGATTACTATGGAAGTGGTCAAACACTTGACTGGACAGAAAAAATGGATGTCAAAGAAATGACAATCATGCCACATGAAGTTGCAAGGGAATACAGATTCAAGATGCAGCATGATGACAAAGATTTCAATCTTGATGCATACAAATCAGAGAATCCAAAAGAATATGGTGAACACATAAAAAGACACAATTTTGATGTGATTTCAGAAGAAATTGAAGTTCATGAAAATGTTCTTTTTGCACCAACATTCATGCAACTTGTTTCAGGTGAATTGTTGCCTTGTATTTATGGAAAAAAGGAAGGTGAATTCATAAACATTGAAAACAAACCGAGAATTCTGTATGATAATGGTCAAAGAATCATTCCTGCATATCAATCAAACACAGAAAATGGTGCAGCATTCAACAACATTGAAATTGGCTATTTTGCACCATTCAATGACCAAGAACCTGATTCAGACACATTGCAAGTTGACTATGGTCAAAGCTTGACACAATCACTTGGTGGTTTGTTACCTTTCAAAACTTTGTTTTATCAGTATTACTTGAAAATTCTTCAGCAATTGACTGAAAAACAATCAAGGATTTTGAAAGCAAAAGTGAATCTTCAACCATCTGACATCTACACATTCAAATTCAGTGACACAATTTTCTTTGAAAATCAACTTTACCGAGTGAATAAAATTGACTACAATACAACCAAAGGTGAATTGTCCACAGTTGAATTGATAAAACTTGGAACAAATGCACAATTTGTCAATGGAAAAGAAGGAAAGAAATGTGAAGATGTTCCAACTGCAATTGCATTGAATGGTGATGTTTATTTTGTGAATGGAACAACAGGAAATGCAGTTCAACCAAACCAACAATGTTGTGAAGAATATGGATATTTTTTATGCATCCAAGGAGGAGGCAACATGAAACCACAAAACATTGGTCATGGTCATCATCATGTTGGTCAATCACATTTTTCATGGTCAGGTGGTCACAGTTTAGTGATAGGACAAAAATCAACAAATGGTTTTGGACATGGAACAAAGAATTCCTTTGTTGTTGGAACAAAAAATGTTGCACAACAAAACACAAGAAATCTTGGTGTGATTGGTGAATCAAACAAACTTGGTGAAAACCTGGAAAACATTCTTGTGGTTGGTAAAAACAACAGAGTTGATGAATTAAGAACAACAGATGAAACAACTGCAAACATTCAAAATTCACTTGTTTCAGGAATTGGTGGTTTTGTTAAGGCATCAAACACAAGAACATTTGCAATGACAACTGCAACTGATGGTCTTTGTCAAAAAAC
>CBFCXS010000226.1:0-1585 GCA_965602085.1 Candidatus Woesearchaeota archaeon | reverse complement strand
ATTGAACAAGATCATCAATGTTTTTGGAAAAATTGAAAGTGCTTTGGATACTGAAATCTTACATATGAAAAAGGAGATTGAAAAAGTTGACAATCAAGAAGAACAAAGAAAGAAGAACAAAAAGATTCAAGAACAGATTGATAAGGTTGTGCAGAAGGCAGGAACGATTGAAGAAATTACGGGGAAAATAGATAAGCTTCATGTAGATGAATCCGGTCTTTCAGAAAAGGTTGATAAAGAAAATAAGAATATTTCTGTACTTGAAAAAGATTTGGTTGAGCTTAGAACAGACCTAAAAAATATTGAGACTAATCTTGATCTATTGGCTGAAGGAAAATGTCCGGTATGTGGACAGGACGTGAAAGACCCAAAGACTCATTATAAAAAGGAACAGACTACCTTTAAGAAAAAGATAGCACTTAAAGAAAAGAAGCTCAAGGATGTTAATGAAAATAAATCATTTTTTACCAAAGCATGGGATGATATTAAAGAGAAGATAAAGACTCTTGCCAAGATAAAGGAAGCTTTATATAAGTTGAAAGGTGAACTTAAACAGGTCGATTCAGAAGAAAAAAAGGATGATCTTAAGAAAAAATATGAAGCAAAACTCATTGAAATTGGTGATCTTAGAGTAAAGTACAAGAAAAAAAGAAAAGAATATGATGAAAAAATTGAAGCTCTTGATAATAAGTTAGAAGATTTAGGAGTTGAACAGAGTGCTATTAAAGTAAAAGAAAAAGAGGTTGAGCTAGCTAAGACTGAAGCTAAAGTTGAGAAGAAAAATATTGTATCTTTAAAGAAAATGATAAAGGAACAAGATGATTTAGTTGAGATAGCTAAAAGTAAAAAAAGTATATCAGAATCTAATCTTGTTAGGCTTAATGATATTAAGGATTATCTTAATGTAATTAAGAATATTCTGAAGGATGAGAATATTAAGCAATTTACCATCAAACAGATTATGCCTTTTGTTAATAAGCAAACAAATTATTATCTGTCAGAAGTAAATTATAGTTTCTATGTCAAAATAGATAAATGGTTGGATGTACAGGTTAAGGGGCCAGGGATTAGAAATGCAACATATGGTTCATTGAGTGGAGGGGAGAGAAGGGGCATTGATATTGCTATTCAGTTGAGTTTGCTTGATGTATCAAGGACACAGGCAGGGGTCTTTCCTGATTTACTAACATTTGATGAGCTATTGGATTCGTCAATTGATAGCAGAGGGATCAATGAGTTACTGAAAATTGTTAAAGTAAAACAGAAAGAGTTTGGTGGTAAGGTATTCATTATAAGTCATAGAGATGAGATAGACAGTGAGATGATTGACTTCCAATATAAGGTGGTGAAGCAAGATGGATTCTCCAAAGTTATCATATGAGCATGTGTTAAAATTGATTGATGGTTTGATGTACAATATTACTACTACACATTTGGACATGGGGGGGAAGCATAAATATAGCTTACGGCATGGGGGATTTCCAATTATTAGTGAGATGAAAAATGTATTATCGAAAGATATTATATGCAAGAGATGTGAGGTTTTGGAAAAGATTATTGAATGCAAAGAGCAATTACTTATATG
>CBFCXS010000225.1:0-1594 GCA_965602085.1 Candidatus Woesearchaeota archaeon | reverse complement strand
TGTTTTATGAATATGTTTTAGATACTGCTAAGTTAGCTCATAAGAAAGGTTTGAAGAATATATTAGTTACAAATGGATTTATTAATAAGGAACCTTTGGAAAGACTTTGTAAAGTAATTAATGCAGTTAATGTTGATTTGAAAGGGATAAATAATAAATTTTATAGGAAATATACTCTTACTTGGATTGAACCTGTTCTTGAAAGTATTAGAACTTTAGTTAGGAAGAAGGTTTGGGTGGAAATTACTAACTTAATTATACCAGGTGTTAATGATTCTGATTCTGATATTGAAGAGTTATGTAAGTGGGTTTCTCAAAGTTTAGGTCGTAAGATTCCATTACATTTTTCTAGATTTTTTCCTTGTTATAAGTTGGAGCATTTAGAAGAGACACCAATTGATACTTTGGAGAGAGCTAGAGAGATTGGTTTGAAATATTTAGATTTTGTTTATATTGGGAATCTTTCTAAAGAAGAGAATACTTATTGTCCAGACTGTGGGACTTTGATGATTAAGAGGAGAGGGTTTAATGTATTAGATAAAAAAAGGAGGTGTTGTGATAAGGAGATTGAGGGTGTATGGACTTAAAGTATGTTTTAATATTTCTTTTGATTATTCCATTTGTGAGTGGTTCTATTAGGATAAATGAAGTTATGGCTGACCCAGATATTTGTCCTGATTCTGTTTGTGAATGGGTTGAACTTTATAATCCTCTTGATATTTTAATTGATTTGAGTAATTGGAAATTTTGTGATATCAAATTGTTGGCTGGTTATGTTGATAATAATGATGAATTGACTTATTTAGATAATGGTATGGTTCTCCAACCACAACAATATGCAATTATAACTGATGGAGGAACTGGAACTTTAGTTTATGATAACTTTAATGTGAATGGGGATGCTCTTGCTCTACATGTTGATGCTAATACTTTATGTGGAGGACTCTCTAATGAAGGGGAGTTAATTAGTTTAGAAGATGAAAGTGAACTTGTTGATGCTATAAGATATTATGGTTTAGTTAAAGAAGGAAAATCTTTATGCAATATAAATAATATTTGGCAAGAATGTAGTGCAACACCTGGTTCTGAAAATAATAATTTAATTAATCATACTATAAGAATAAATGAATTATTCCCTGATCCACAGGGAGATGATGATGCAGATATGCCATTTGGGGAATGGGTAGAATTATATAATTTTGGAAATGAAAATTTAGATTTGGAAGGTTTAAGTTTACAAGATAATTTTGGGAGTGAACCTGATATTTTTATTAGTGAGAGTAATACACTAAGTGGAACAACTATTGGAGCAGATGATTACTTAGTTGTTTATATGAATGGTTTATCTAGTTTTTTAAACAATGAAAATTTTGAGAAAATAAGTTTGTACAAAGGTAATAATTTGATTGATGAAGTGAGTTATAGTGGAAGTAGTGAAAGTTATTCTTGGTCATTAATCAATAATAATTGGAAAGTAACTACTCCAACACCTGATTCTTCAAATATTTATCAAAATGAAACAGGAATTGTGGATTATATAATTGATGGTGATACTCTTGAGCTTGAGAATGGTGAGCGTGTACTATTAATCGGT
>CBFCXS010000224.1:0-1595 GCA_965602085.1 Candidatus Woesearchaeota archaeon | reverse complement strand
AGCAATGCTCTTTTGAATAAAGACATTGAAAATTTAAATAGATACCATGATATCCAAAACTTATGCTTTGTAGTTCCAAAATAATGTTTCCATATATTTCCTATTTTCATTTTTCATAATCCTCTATTGTCAGTCCCTTTCTTCTAATTCTAACATCTCTTGGTAAATATGGGTCTTTATCCCAACCCAATTTTATATATCTCATATCACCCGTAAGATAATATTGACATAAGGTATCTCTATCATGGTCACTGAAATGTGTTTTATAATCTCTTAAATCAAAATACTTCTTATCTAATGGTGGTTTTCTATTGGTACATTTCCAATTTTTCTCTGCTACAAGATTCCTAAACCCTAAAACATCTCTCCATGTACTATGCCCACCTTCCTCACAATAGGTATCACACTTCCCTTTCCATACACCACTTGTATAGATAGGTTGTTTAGGAGCATGTTTCCATTTTACATCCCCTTTCCTTGCCCATTGCTGAATCATACTTTCAGGACTATAAGAAACCGTACCTGCTTCAGGTAATTTTTCAAAAATAAAATCTATAAATGAGAAATAAGCTTCCCTCTTAAAGACCATAGAACACGTATGAATAAAATTGAATCCATCTGTGTGCCTTGTTTCACTTTGCCCTGCCATGAAATCATTGTCTCCAAGTAACTCAAGTATTTCATATACTCCCTGTGGTTTATCCCATACACAATCACCATTTGCCGAAAAGATATATTCTATATTTTTAAATTGCCTTAAAATTGCTGATGCATATATATGAGACCATAACCAACCATGTCTTTTCCTATGACCCCCCCATGTATAATGTTTAAATACCCACGTATGAGGAAGATACCAAACATCAGGATATGGTAGCTTATTAAGAGTCTTATCTTCCGGTCTAGTAGTACATGCATCATAAGCCCCGATTATAAACATATCTTTTATTTTTCTATACTGATTTAGTGCATATCTCATATATGGCATATGACCATCATATGTTGTGAACACTAACCCAATTTTAGCATTTAATGGAAAAGAGTTTTCTTCAGACATAATAGCTTGAGTGTCTTCTGTTAAATTTGCCTTAAAATATTTCAGCATTTCTTTATAAGGTCTCATATCATTTCCTTAATGTAATCCTCTAGCTTTCTTTTAGCCTTGAATCCTATCAATCTCTCTGCCCTGCCTATTTCTGCTATAGAGCTATCTGCCCCAATATTTCTAATCCTTTGAAATTCATAATGCTGATTTTGCTTTCTTGGAAACAACCCTACTAACTCCATAATTGAAGTTGCCTTGCCCGTTCCAATATCCATAGGTTCTGTATCTGCTGTAGTATGAAAAAAACAATTCATGATTGCTTCACATACATCATCCACATGCACAAAATCTCTTTTCTGTTCACCTTTTCCATGAACTACCAAAGGATATCCCTTATTATATCTTGTGATAAATTGCTTTATACAGGTTTGCTTCTTCTCCAAGTACTTATATCCCCCATATACATTAGATAACCTCAACACATAATTGAACCCACCTTCTTTGTTATATATCTCTGCAATTTGCTCACATGTCCATTTCATAAAAGCAT
>CBFCXS010000223.1:0-1596 GCA_965602085.1 Candidatus Woesearchaeota archaeon | reverse complement strand
GATTCAGCATGGTTTCTTTTTTACCGTTATACTCACTATGTTTCTTGATGGTTCCTGTAAGCAGAACCATATCATCCTTGTCATAAGACCATTTAGAACCTGAATAAAAGGTCTTCATGATGTTACCTGAAGCATCCTGAAAGATGTACAGTTCAGAGGTTCCATACATGGAATCAAACATTTTGGTGAACAGAACCTTTACCTGAATTCCCTTAAGACGTTCACCAACTTCACCAACATGATCAGAAGGAAGGGATTCAATTTTCTCATGTTCCTCTTTTTTGTACATTTCACGGTTATAGCTTGAGACCATTGAACAGGCAAACCCCATGAACTTGAAAGGCACATAACCCATTTCAATCAATTTCTGCAAGTTGATAAGGTAATCATTTCCATCAGAATTGACATTCTTGAAATGCTCAATGGTCAATTCGGCTGTTTCTTTATCCTCATCAGTCACTTCCACAAGCTCATGTCTCCGATGTTTCAGGAAGTCAGGGGAAGGGTCAAGGTTATCCCACACACGGCTACAGGTGGACTCTAATTCATTGTCATAGGCTTTACCCTTGCTTACCCATCCAAACCGCTTAATAACGGCTGAAGACACTTGAAGAACATCTTTAAGACCATAAGAATGAATGGTTCTTCCCCATCCATTAAAAGAGTCTTCATCCCTGAAGCGGCAATAATCAGCAAAATCAATTCCTGCTAAAAGCATGAATCCTCTAGGGTCATGACCAAAAAAATCCTTCACACAAGTAGAACCAACTTCCTTGTATTCACCTGATTCAACATTCCTAAGAAGGATTGAATGATGCCGATTTCTGTTCCATCCACAATGATCACAATGGATTTCGGCTTTATTCTGATATTCAGCAGGAACAACTTTTTCAGGAACAGCAGAGACAAGAACCATGTCCTTATTTTCTGCCGGGTAAATGTCCAACTTGGCAATCAGTTCCCATCCTTCAATCATGGGAATTTCATACTCAAGGGTAGCATCCACATACTCAATTACCATAGGGTAGAGCAGGTGATGATTAGTAACAGGATGATAATCATAAGAGATGGTGGAAGGATTATCGAAAGTCAGAACCATTTCTTCACAACCGAACTTACGTGCTTTTTTGTTCAGCTTTTCAATGTTCTTTTTAAGTTCATCAACATTGGACTTGCGAATTTTAATGGTATGAATCATTTTGGTCTCCTTATTTTGTGTTTCGTTAATCATGCCATATATATAGCAAGTCTCATGCCAAAATAAGAAAAAAGTGAAAAAAAATTATTTGTAGTGTTTACGGTAGGTTATAAGAATGCGGCAAAATCCGGTAATCTAAAAAATGCCTAATAATGCCGTTTTTTGTCATAATGATGCCGTTTTTTGTCACAATCCTAATTTTTTTGCGTTTCTCATATACCTTTTAATCATAGCAGGTTTCCATGCAATGAATCCCCCCTGCTCTTTCCATGTCTGATATGTTTGTCCAAGTAGATAGATAACAATCAATGCACCTATCAGACCTAATTGCGGTAAATGCCAAATTGCAACAACACAAGCACCTATTATTATAAATCGCAATGGTCTTCTTTGTGTTG
>CBFCXS010000222.1:0-1604 GCA_965602085.1 Candidatus Woesearchaeota archaeon | reverse complement strand
GAAGGTAGATTTATTCAAGCATTTCCTGAGTATGGTCCTGAACGTTCTGGTGCTCCTGTAAAAACTTATGTTAAGATTTCTGATAAAAAGATTTTGAGTTATTCTGCTATAAAACATGCTGAAATTGTTTTGGTAATTGATGATAGTTTGATTGATGAGAAAGTTGTTGAGAATTTAGCTGATAGTTGTGTAATGATTGTGAATAGTTCTAAGAAAGTTAAGGTTGAAGGTTTCAAAGGATATCTTTATTGTGTTGATGCAACAAAAATTGCTTTAGAAGAGATTGGTAAGAATATACCTAATATTGCTTTGGTTGGTGCTTTGATTAAAGTTTCTAATGAGAAGATTATAAAGTTAAATGGTTTGAATAAAAAGATAAAAGAATTGTTAAGTTCCAAAGGTGATAAGATTGTTGAGGCTAATATTAAAGCTGCAAGGAGAGCATATGAACAGGTTAAAAAATGTTAAGGAGATAAAAGAAGGCTGGTCTGTTGATTCAGGTAGTTCTTTAGATAATAAAACTGGTAGCTGGAAAACTTTTAAACCTGAAATTGATTTGAAGAAGTGTATTCATTGTATGAGATGTGTGATGTACTGCCCTGATATTTGTATTAAAACTAAAAATGGTAAAAGAGGAGATGTAGATTTAGATTATTGTAAAGGTTGTGGGATTTGTGTGTCTGTTTGTCCTGTGAAAGCTATAAAGATGGTGAAAAAATGAAAATAACTTTTATTCAAGCTGGAGGAACAATAGATAAAGAATATGCAGAGAAGGCTGGTGTATATAATTTTGAAATTAATGAGCCTGCATCTAAAAGAGTTTTAAAAAGAGCACGGCCTAATTTTGAATATGATATTGTTTCTGTTTTAAAAAAAGATAGTTTAGATATGGATGATTCAGATAGGCAAAAAGTTTATGATGCTTGTGTGAAAACTGAAAGTGATAAAATAGTGATTACACATGGAACAGATACTATGGTTAATACTGCTGAAAAACTTGGAGATATTAAAGATAAGACTATAGTTATTGTTGGTGCATCTCAACCAGAAAAATTTATGGATTCTGATGCACAATTTAATATTGGTGTTGCTGTTGGAGCAATAAATGTTTTAGAGAAGGGAATTTATATTGCTATGAGTGGGAGGATTTACAAACCTGATGAAGTTCAAAAACAAAAAGATACAGGTCAATTTGTAGAAAAATGAATATAAGATTTTGTCCAAAATGTAAAAGTACTGATGTGATGTTAGAGTTAGGTGGATATACTAGTAAATATAAATGTAAAAAATGTGGTTATGTTGGTATTTTTCCAGAGAAAGAGGTTGAGAAATGAAAAAACGAAAAGCTTTTATATACATAATAATTAACAATATTAGAATGTTCCCTAGTGATCTTTCGGGGTTGCTAGATGAATCATTTCATAATTTAAGTCCCCGGTACCTTCTTAGGAACATGCCGGGTTTCATACTTAATTTTTCTTGGAGGCAATTATGAAAAAAGCAATTATTTTTATTGATGCAAATAATTGGTATCATAATGTTAAATCTTGGTTTAAACCAAGCCATATTGATATAATAAAAATCTCAGATTTAATTTCTAAAGA
>CBFCXS010000221.1:0-1606 GCA_965602085.1 Candidatus Woesearchaeota archaeon | reverse complement strand
AGTCGATGGTAAAATAGTTGGTGTTAATAGCGGATATTCTCCAAATGGATTTGGATATAGAAGTAGAGGTCTTTTTGTTTTACCCGAATATAGAGGAAGGGGAATAGCTCAAGAATTGTTTCAAGCAACAAAACTTAAAGCCGATGAGGGAAATTATGTTATACTATGGAGCATACCAAGAAAAACAGCTTTGAATGCATATAAAAGATTTGGATTCAAAGTAATGTCAAAGTTTTTTGAGGGGGAGTATGGACTAAATTGCTTTGTAGTGAAAGGACTTATAAAATGGATATGATAGATCATTTAAAAGGCAATAGAGAAGATGGGTCTCAAGTAAATTTTAATTTCATATTGACAGAGGAATGTAATTGGTGTTGTGATTATTGTTATTTTTCTGATATGGATAAACCAAAGTCTGTTACAATAGAATCTCTTAAAGCTCATCTTGAATATATCAAGGATTTCAACATTAAAGGTTATATGGACGTGCAGGGGGGAGAGATTGGGCTTGTAGATGTTGGGCTGTTAGAGTACTTTTTTGAGACTATGGGCCGAAAAATGTATATCTCAACAAACGGTGTTTTCCTGAACAAGAAAATTCACCTAAATGAGAAAATCAGACCCTATATTAAAATGATTCAATGGCACGTATACCCAAATCCTCATGGAGATGTTCAAATTGAGAACATCAAAGATAGTGGAATAGTCATTACAAGAGGGATTGTTCATGATAATATGGATGAGATGATTGATTTCATCAATGCAAATAAGCACATATATTTTGAATATGTTGATTTTGATTATCCATTGGATTCTGTTATAGTACATGACAGACAGAAATATATGGAATTCTATCAGAAGCTTAATCATTTAGAGAATATTTCAGAGGGAGCAAAGAATAGAATCAGGGAGAGAGCACAAGAATCTGATGAATTACGGCAACTCTGTATGGAGAAAAATGATTCTATATTGATTGATTTAGTTAATGAAAGGATATGCCTATGTCAAAGAAACATGCATATTCATGAAGAACTTGGACTTTTTAATCTTTACAGGAGATGTTGGACAGACCCGGCAGAGTTCTTTGACCTAAATGGAAACGTATGTGAATCATGTGGGAGATTATATGAAGGGAAAACAAGAAACTTGGAGTGTGTATGAAGGTACGGTTGATGATTACATAGGATATGATCAATGGTTATGTAAAAGATTCAATATGACCCTTGAAGAAATGTATAGAGACCATTCTATATACAAAAAAAGGAATATGGGTATAGTTGAATTTGTCATGAAAGACAAGCCCAAGTCTATATTTGAGTTTGCCTGTACCTATGACTTTCTTGCATTAGAAATTATAAGAGAGTTGCCTGATGTTAAATATGTATGCACTAACTTTTTACCTGAAGTAGTTAAATATATACAAGATAAGATGAGTGTTGAATCATTTTTATTTGATGCAAATGAAATACCTAATCATGATCTTTCAGAATTTGATGCCTTTGTGTGTACATCATTGGAGCATTTAGAAAATGATGTTGAAATACTTAATGCATTACCTGAACCATGTATCATTTATTTTTGTGTGACTAATATGTATGACAGGACT
>CBFCXS010000220.1:0-1611 GCA_965602085.1 Candidatus Woesearchaeota archaeon | reverse complement strand
CTTTACAGTTGACTAAAGCTAGAATTGATAGTGTGTTTGGTAAAGAGAAAGAGAAACAGGAAAGTATGGTGAAGTGGTTTGGATGAGTAAATTTGAACAAATAAGAGATGAAGCTAAGAGTTATTTTCACGGAGCTGCACCTAGTCATGACTGGAATCATACTGAAAGGGTTTATGAACTTTGTATGAAAATAGGTAAAAAAGAAAAAGCCGATTTAGAGATTTTAAAATTAGCATCAATTTTACATGATATTGGAAGATTAGAACAAGATAAATTGAAAGGAAAAATTTGTCATGCTGAAAAAGGAGCTATTTTAGCAAAAGATTTGTTAAAAAAATATAATTTTTCTGAAGAAATTATTAGTGAAGTAGTTCATTGTGTTGAATGCCATAGATTTAGAGATAATAAAGTTCCTCAATCTAAAGAAGCAAAAATATTATATGATGCTGATAAATTAGATGCTATTGGTGCTATAGGTTTAGGAAGATCTTTTTCTTTTGCTGGGGAAGTTGGTGCTGAAGTACATATAAAAAATCTAGATGTTGAAAATTCAAGACCTTATACAAAAGAGGATTGTGCATATAGAGAATTTCTTGTTAAGTTAAACAAAGTTAAAGATAAAATGTTAACTAGTGAAGGCAAAAAACTGGCTTTAGATAGACATAATTTTATGGTAGAATTTTTTGAAAGATTAAATAAAGAAGTTGATGGAGAATTATAAAATGAAAATAGCTTTTATTGGTACACATGGTGTTGGAAAAACTGCCTTGGTTTATGATTTGGCTGCTCATTTAAAAAGAGATAGTCTTGATGTAGATGTTGTTAGGGAAGTTGCTAGAGAT
This sequence comes from Candidatus Woesearchaeota archaeon, assembly GCA_965602085.1. GTDB lineage: Archaea > Nanobdellota > Nanobdellia > SCGC-AAA011-G17 > JACPIM01 > CBFCXS01. The sequence continues at coordinate 769 of CBFCXS010000220.1, read as the reverse complement.
TGCCCCTTGCCTATAAATGAGGAAAGAACTTTAGATGCCCAAAGATGGATTACATTTACTAGAATTGCTAGAGAATATGAACTAGGGGATAAAGCAGATATATTAGTTTGTGATAGAAGTACATTAGATGATTATGTTTATACTTATACTAAATTTGGAGATGACTCTTTAACTTTGCCTGTGGTTTCTGAGTGGATAAGAACTTATGATTTATTATTTAGAGTTCCAATTAATCCTTCTTATTTGAAAGATGATGGAGTTAGGAGTGTTAATGGAGATTTTCAAAAAGAAATTGATGAAACTTTTGATGTTTTGATTTCTAGGTTTGGTGTTGAAGTTTATTCTTTTGTTAGTCTTGAAGATGTTTTTGAGAGGGTTAAAGTTTTACAGAAAGGTTTTTAAGTATATACTGGGGGTAAATAGTTAAATGGTAGAAGATCAAAGAATAGCAATTTTGACCTGCGGAGCTTCATTATTAAAGGAAGATTACACAGCTATATATTTAAATTATGATGAAGGACCAGGAATAAAAGAAGAGTGTGATGAAGTTGCAGAATATCTTACTCAACGAGGTATCGCTTTTACTAAAATACCACACAAGGGAACTTGGCAACCTCATTTACATGTTGGAGTACATAGATTTGAAGGTGTAGACAGAATAAAAGCGGGCATTGAAAGATTACTAAGAGAAGGAAAACTTGAAACTAAAGTAGAAAGTAAAGAATAACTGGTAAGATTAAACAACCCATTAAATGATTTCTTCCAATGT
>CBFCXS010000219.1:0-1613 GCA_965602085.1 Candidatus Woesearchaeota archaeon | reverse complement strand
AAGTTTCACCTTTGGTTGAAGACGTGGGAATCACAGAAGTTGGGTTGTTTAATTACTTAGATCAATTGGTATTCTATTCAAGATGTACAGAATTATTTAAACCTACAGGGGTTAATGCATTTTTCCATTATAGGATTGCAAGACTTGATTCAAGCTCAAGTAGTAGTTCTAGCTCAAGCTCAAGTAGCTCAAGCTCTGAATCATCAAGCTCTGAATCATCAAGCTCTGAATCAAGTTCAAGTTCATCTTCATTTTCAAGCTCAAGTAGCTCAAGCTCTGAATCAAGCTCATCAAGCTCAAGTACATCAAGCTCAAGTACATCAAGCTCAAGTGAGTCTGCTTCACCTATAACAGAAACAGCATATTCTGAAACTTCTGATGGTTTTGTTAGAAATAGTGATGTTGGTGGTGGCAGTTGGCCTACTGCAAGAAATGCAGGAACAGGAGATCAAGTTAGTGATACTGATACAGATGAAGTTGTTGGAGGATTAGATTTTGGTGTTGGAGATTACTATATTTACCGTTTGTTTTTCTTCTTTGATCTAAGCAGTTTTACGATTACAAATGTAACATCAGCTACATTTAGACTTACTTGTTATTCAAGGACTTCAGTAGCACCAACTATATATTTGACATTACAGGAATCAACTGCAATTGCACCATTAGCAGTTGGAGATTTTGATGCATTTACAGGCCCACAACTTACTGATTCTGTTATTGGGTTTAGTAATGCAGGACAGACAGAGACATTTACTTTTAATGCGGCAGGTTTATCATTTTTAGAAGGCAAACTTGGTGGAACGGCAGTAATTTGTGTTAGAGAATATACAAATGAATATCTTGATGTTACTCCAACTAATCCTGATAGATTAGGTATGTATACGGTAGAAACGGGTACTGTTAGTAGAAGACCATTTCTTACAATTAATGGATGGGGATAATAAATAGAATAAAGTTATAGGATATAATAAGATATGGCATGGGTATCACATTTTAATAATACTGATTGGCAAGCAGTAAGTGGGGCTGAATGGACAGGTTCATCATGGTCATTACCTCTTACAGGGGGAGTGGCACGTTCTCAACTTATAGTTCCTGTTTCGGGTTCATGGTATAAAAATTACTTTCCTACATATGTTAGAATAGGGATAACTGATGATAATTCTGCTTTGTCTATTAGTAGTAGTGGTGGTGTTACATTAACTTCATTTAATCCATATCCATCAGGTGGTGAATTACCTTTAACATTTCCTACAAGTGCGGCAAGTGCATCCATATATAAATTAGATTTGGATTGGGGTGTTTCTCCAAGTGCTACATATTTTATAGATAATATCGAATTTTTTGAGGGAAGTTCATCTTCTGTTTCAAGCTCAAGTAGTTCAAGTAGCTCAAGCTCATCAACATCATCATCAAGCTCATCAACATCATCATCAAGCTCATCAGAGTCATGTTTTATAACGGCAGATGATGATTTTACAGGTTCTAATGGAGACCCACCTAATTATAATAGATGGGATGTGTTCTCTATAGGTACAGGTGATGGGCCTGTAATTTGGAATAATAAATTAAGATTTAGTGTTGGGTCGGGATTTGGTGAAGAAGGAATTGAT
>CBFCXS010000218.1:0-1623 GCA_965602085.1 Candidatus Woesearchaeota archaeon | reverse complement strand
AGTAATTGAAGTTGAAACTATTGATGAAGTAATAGAATATAATTATCATTTGCCTGAAGAAAAAAGAATATATAGCAGTACTTTACCCACAGCAGGACAAGAATAAGAAAAAATCTGAAAAATAGTGCTTGACAAAAAAGGTTAATTGAGATACAAAGGAATCATACTAAGGTTGATTTCAGCAAACAAAAAAACTGGAACTTTAATCCAAAGAAAGTCAACCTGTCCGTAAAAGGAGTGTAGATGATGAAAACTAGGGAAGGGGCAAAAACTCACGAACATTCACTGAATCATGCACTAGAGTTTTTTTCAAAAGCAGGTTCATTGTACACCAACTCAAGCAGATCAAACAGAATGCCTTTCTATGGTATTGAGAATGAGAGTACTGCAAAGGAACTATTCATTAATTCCTTTATAGTTGATCCTCATCTTTCAATGAGATTGCTTTTCTGGTTAAGAGACTGTAGAGGGGGAGCAGGGAATAGAAGTGGGTCACAAGCTATTTATACTTGGTTAGCTCAAAATTATCCCGATTGGATCAAGTTGAATATGCATTTCATTCCTGTTCATGGGAGATGGTCTGACCTAGTTTCATTATTTAAAACTCCATTGAGAGAGCAAGCAGGTAAATTTTGGGCAAAAGCCATATATGGTGGAGATGTTCTTGCTGCAAAATGGGCAAAAAGACACCATAAACCCACAAGAAAAGCTCTTGGTATGAAGGAAGCTGAATTCAGGAAAGCTTTAGCAGGTATCAGAAAAGATCATATTGTAGAGCATCTTATGTGTCAAAAACAGTGGGATAAAGTTAGCTATAAAACTGTTCCTTCTGTTGCTATGTCAAGATATACAAGAGCTTTTCTAAAACATGATGAGCTAAGATTTCAAGCTTATAAGGATGCCATTAAGAAAGGCATTGAAAAGGTTCATGCCGAAACTTTATTTCCTCATGACTGTGTTAGAACAGCATTTCATGGGGATGGTGAAATGGCTGAACTTCAATTTAATGCACTTCCTAACTACATGGAAGGTACTGATGAGAAAGTTATGGTCATTTGTGATACATCAGGTTCTATGTCTTCAATTATAAGTGGAAGTGTGGAAGCAATTCATGTATCTATGGGAATGGCATTGTATTGTTCATCAAGACTTCCTGAAGACAATCCCTTTTACAAGAGATTTATAGCTTTTTGTTCTGAAGGTAAGTTTGTTGATTGGAGAAAGCATACCTTTAGAACAGCTTTAGGAGATAGGAGTGTATTTGATGGGGCTGTTGGTTCAACCAGAATTGACAAAGCACTAGACCTTATCCTGAAAATAGCAGTACAAAGGGATATAGATCAAAGTCAAATGCCTACTACTCTGTTAATTGTTTCAGATATGCAGTTTCATCAAGGCACTCATCAATATAAAGGTGGTGAAGCTCTTACTGAAGTTGATAAAGCAATGGTAAGATGGGATAAAAAGGGATATCAGAGACCTAAAGTAGTCTATTGGAATACAGCAGGATATCAAGGGTCTCAAGATACCATCAACAGTGAAAATGTTGGAATGGTCTCAGGTTTCTCCCCTTCAATTTGTAAAGCTATTTTTTCAGGGGATGATTTTAGTCCTATGTCTGTT
>CBFCXS010000217.1:0-1631 GCA_965602085.1 Candidatus Woesearchaeota archaeon | reverse complement strand
TAGCGTAGAAGGTGTTGATGGAGTTAAAAATATAGTTGGTGTTGGTGATCATAAAGATATTAATGGCATAGATATTAAAGTAGTTAGCATTTTTTATGTTGATGAATTAGAGGCAAGAAATGTTGATATTTCTGTAAAAGTATTAGAAAGCCAAAAAATTGAAATTAGTGAAGAAGAAATTGAGGCAGAAAAAGCAGCTAAAAAAGATAAATGCAAGACACATGAAGAATGTGATGATGGAGATATACAGACTATTGATTTGTGTTTAAAAAGCGATCCTAGAGTTTGTAAAAATTATAGAATGCCAGATAATGCAATAGTTAAAGAAGAAGTTAATGAAGAAGATTTAGAGGAAATTGAAGAGGAACTTAGTATTGAGGAAAAACAAGGATTTTTTTCTAAAGTAATAATATTTTTTAAAATTTTATTTGGTTCCTAAAGTGAATACTATAAAATATAAGTTAGGTTATAATTATGTTTATAAATTAGGATTAACCAATTGATAGTAATAAAATGGAGTATACTATGAAGGACAAAGATGGAAATACTAAACACTATGAGATAAGCCATAGCCAAGTATTACAACAGAGAACAAATAAATTATTAACAATTTTAATAATATTAATAATAGGTTTAATATTAGGTTTTGGATTTACATTAATTAAAATTGATATAATGAACATTCCAACAAGACTTATTTATGGTTGGTAGCGAAAGATATATATAGGATAAATTCTCTTTACTCAATTATAATAATTATAAAAACAAGAGGCGTTAGGTGTATAAATTGAATAAAGATAATACAATTTTGTTGTTAGCTTTTTTAGTTATTATAGGTGCTTTAATCTCATCTAGTATTGAAAGCATAACTGGAAAGGTAATTAGTAAAAAAATTACAAAAATGTCTGTTTCACCATCTTTAATTTCTCCTGACAAAGAAGTTTATGTGACAGTAAATCCTGGTGAAGAGGGTGTTAATGAAGATGCTGTTTTATTTGATTCTGAGGGTGTTAATTTAGGTTCTGAAAAATTATGTGCTGGTTCTTACAAGTGTACTGAACCTGTAACATTTAGTTTTAAAATACCAGAAAATTGGAAATCTGGTGTTTATCAAGTTAAAGTTTATGATTATGGTATTAAAGATTATATTAAAGGTGATTTCACCATAAAAGGAGGTATAATAAATGGATAAAGATACAAAAGTATTACTTATGGCTGTAGTGATTATCTTGGTTGCATTGGTTTCTTTTAATTTGAATGATTTGACTGGTAAAGCAATAGATAAAGATGAGTTACAGAGTTATAGTGGTCTAAGCAGAATAGTAATTCCTAGTAGTGTAACATTTGGATGGGAACAGAATTTGAAAAGTGTAAAAGTTGATTTTTACATTGGTAGTGAAGCAGTAAGAAATCAAGTTTACTTATATGATAGGAATGATAAAAGAAAGAGTGTTTCTGTCTTAATAGATAGGAGAAGTAGTCCTAGCAGTACAATAAGTAATAAACAAGTACAAGATAGATCAATTTCACTTAGTCTTGATTTGCCTAAAGGAAATTATTATCTTGGAGCGAAAAACAGAGCTGGAGATATAATATTAGAATCCAATTATATTGCTATTAAATAATTTTTT
>CBFCXS010000216.1:0-1636 GCA_965602085.1 Candidatus Woesearchaeota archaeon | reverse complement strand
CTTATAGGAAAGAACGTATTAAAAAAAGGATTTATAATTAAACCATGAAATTAGCAATTATAAGTTTGGGCGGTGAAAGTAGTAATAATACTGCTAAGGAGGCAAAAGCTTTTTTTGACCAAGTAGATTCTATTAATCTAAAAGATTTAGACATTCAAATTGATTCAAAAGAAACTACTGTATTATGCAAAGGAAAACCAGTAGATGATTATGATTGTATCTACATAAGAGGGTCATTTAGATATGCAACTTTACAGAGGTCACTAACAAGAGCATTACATGAAAAAGTTTACATGCCAATAAAACCAGAAGCATTTACTATAGGTCATAATAAGTTTTTAACACAAATTGAATTACAAAAAAAGAAAGTACCAATGCCAACAACATATTTAACAGCAACAACAGATGGTGCAAAAAAAATTGTAGAAAATGTTCATTATCCAATTATAATAAAAGTTCCAGGTGGAACACATGGTAAAGGAGTAATGTTTGCAGATTCAGAAAGTTCAGCTAAATCAGTTCTTGATGCACTGGAAGTATTTAATCAGCCATATATAATTCAGGAATATGTTGAGACAGGTGCTACAGATATAAGAGCAATAGTTGCTGGAGACAAAGTTATAGCAGCAATGAAGAGAAAAGCAACAAAAGAAGAACTTAGAGCTAATATTCATGCAGGTGGTGAAGGACAGGCTTTTGTACCAGATTATGATACAGAACAAATAGCAATTAAAGCTGCAAAAGCAGTTGGTGCTGATATTTGTGCAGTGGATTTATTAGAGGGCAAGGAACCTTTGGTTATAGAAGTAAATTTATCACCAGGTCTAAAAGGTATAACAAAAGCTACAAAGAAAAATGTAGCACAAATTATAGCAAGAGAATTAGCAGAACAAACTAAAGAATTCTTAACAAAACAAAAACAAGCAGAAAAATTATCACCAGAGGAAGAAATAAAAAAACAAAAAACAAAAGAAAAAGAACTTCTTACAAGTTTAGATATTAAAGCAGGAATAATTAAACTTCCAAAGATTGTAGCAGACGTAGCTAATTTCAAACCAGATGATGAGGTTAGTATTAAAATGGAGAAAGGAAAAATAAAAATAATCAGACATGAAATAACAAAAGAATCAGAATAATTTTGATATTATATCTATTGTATACAGAATCATTGCATGCGCCTGTTCTTTTGAAGGATTAAATTCTTGTTTTTTCTTATGTACAGAAAATACCCTTATTTGATTTACTAAATGTATCTGTTGAGATATACCAGGATCTAAAGCTACATTTTTCTCTCTTAATTTTGCAACCAAAGTTCCTAAACCTATACCAGGATTTTTTTCTAAGATATCTATACTTGTTGTTTCGTAATATTTTCTATGCAAAGCAATCTCCAAAATTCTCCCACAAAGAACCATAACACTTCTATAACATTTTACATCAAAACATTTTTTTAATTCTTTAAAATCTGACTCTATTTCTTGTTTTATTTCTAAAGGTAAATTGGTTCTTAAATTAATATTTATAGTACTTTCTTTTGTTGGTTCTAATCCATTTACATAATCTAAAATTTCATTATTTATTTCTAATGATCCTTCAATATTACCTTCTAAATAATTTCTTTCACATTTGTTTAATT
>CBFCXS010000215.1:0-1641 GCA_965602085.1 Candidatus Woesearchaeota archaeon | reverse complement strand
TCTATTGGTCAAAATGCCTTTGAATATGATCTTCTCTAAAAATTTCGAATTTAATTTTTCCATTAATAATATTTTACACCACTTTTTTAAATTTGTTAATTAACAAATTTCACTTCTCATGTTATTATTTATAATTATAAATAGAGGGATAAATGAAATGAATGAACTTGACGAATTAAAACAAATATTTGACGAATTAAGAAGTAATCATGATATTGAACAACTGGCAACTTTTTCAGACCTTGATATAGCAGAAAAACTACAAAAAAATGAAATGATGGTCATTAGATACAAAGAATTCTACTATGCAGAGCTTGAAAAATATGAAGTTTTAGAAAGAAAAATGGATGCTTTGAGAGGAATAAGATATAAACATTATAGATTTAATGTAGATGAGGAATGGGCAAAAAAAGAAATAGAAGATTACTGCTTACCATCTGATGAAAAAATCATAAAAATGAAAAAAATAATGGCAAAACAACAAGTTAGAGTAAGATTCTTTGACATGTGTTGGAGAGCATTTAATTCAATGGGATGGAGCATGAAGACATTTTCTGACAGAGAGAGACATGGCATATAAAGTAGAATTAAATTTAGGCAATAACTATAAAATTAGAATAAAAACAAATCACTATGATTACATGAAGATAATGAAAAACGAATTCTCCCTTCATGTAAAAAATTACTTTTGGTCTGGAAAATACAAATCAGGATTATGGGATGGAAAAGTACATTTCATAACTGAAGCATCTTTAATGCCATTTGGACTTTTACTTGATTTTTTAAGAACACACAAAAGACTATTTCCAGATATAAAATTAGAACCTGATGATAATGTCAAAAGTCTTTTCAAGGGAAATCCTTTAGATATCAAGTATGATTTGTCTTTATATCCAAGACCATATCAAAAAGAATCCATTGAAACTACTCTAAGATATACAAAAGGCATAATAAGATCAGCTACAGCTTCAGGGAAATCTCTTGCAATATCCTATATAATCAAAACCCTACTAGATAATCGACCAATCACTAAAGTATATAGGGGATTGATTATAGTTCCATCAGTTCAGCTTGTGGAACAATTCAGAGATGATATGATCGAATATGGTATACCTAGTCAATATATCGGTAGAGTTTATACAGGATATAAAGAATGGGATAATGCAATCGTCATATCCACATGGCAAACTTTAAAAAATAATCATAAAAAAATAGAATTATACGATTGTATGATTGGGGATGAATGCCATCAAGTAAAAGCCCATGAACTCAAAAAGATATTTTCTAAATCAAAAGCAAGGTATAGACTTGGCTTTACTGGAACACTTCCGAATGACCAAACAGAACTTTATAATATAAAATCATACTTAGGCCCAATTATAAAAGAATATCCTTCAGGTCTTCTTGCAGAACAAGGATATATTGCAAAATGCAATGTTAAAATATTTAAAATAAACTATCCCCTTGGAGTTGAAGCAGACTCTTATAATGGAATTAAAGAAGAAATATTTAATCACAAATATAGATTAGGAGTCGTATCTTTATTAGTTCATCATTTAAATGATAATGTCCTTCTTCTTGTGTCAAAAATAAATGAAGGGGATAAATTGATAAAATTATTAAATAGACACACAAAAAAAG
>CBFCXS010000214.1:0-1647 GCA_965602085.1 Candidatus Woesearchaeota archaeon | reverse complement strand
CTACATCATCCTTTCTATTAAAGGTCAATTCCAAATCTTCTATGCCTTGACAATTGGCTGTTGCTTCCAACCACAAGCTAGGTGCATTTATTGGACTATCTGAATCAGCCACACTATTTAAGTAAATTCTTATCATATTCTATTGATGATGTCTTTTCTTTTAACCATTGAATGCATCATGACACTAAGACCATTCTTGTCTATGTTTACATTCACACCATTTCTTTTCATTGCTTTTAACATTTGTCTATTCACTTGAATCATCTCATCCATTTTGTTGCCCATCTTTTCATTGATTGCACCACTATCAATAAGCAATCCATTTGTGCCAATAGACATCCCTTTGCTATTCTCAATCATATTTACCAGGTCATCATTGGAAACATTACCCAATGCACTCTTGATTCTTTGGTTTTGCTTGGCATTCATTACCCTTTCATTAGGGTGTAGGATAGCAGAGAATCCACCTCTTGAATCTAATTTGCCACCTCGCCCAGTATCTTCAGTTCCATCATAGAAAGATGCAGTTGCAGCCAATACCGATGCAGTACTAATGGCAGCTTGTGCAATGGCTGAAATTGTTTGTGTAAACTTTTGAGGAACACCCAATGGTCCTAATTTACTTGATGTTCTATCAATATTTGATAAAGTGACTGCAAGATTTATTGCTATTTCGGCAAGTGCCATTGCTCTTTGAACTGCTAATGCTCTTTTTAAGGCTTGTTCTTTTTGTGCTTCTTCTTGTTTTCTTAGATTCTCAAGCCTTGACAATCTTTCTTCTTCTAGTCCTAATTGTTGGGCATTTCCTTCTTCAGCATTTAGTTTAGTTTTATCAACCACCTCTTGCTGTTTAGCTATTAATTCATCAAGCCTTTCAATTTCCTTTTGTGCCTTTTCTCCAATAGGCAAAGCATTAATGGCATCATTTATCATTTCAAATGATTTAACTATTGATGCACCTACACCTTCAATTTTATCTTTTCTTGGCAAGAAATCTTCTTCATCAACAATTTCTTTATTTGCATCTAGCCAATCTTCTACATTCTTGATGCTTTCTTCTTCATCTATTCCTAAAGTAATTAAAATTCTTTCATCTTTGACTAATTGTTGACCTTGCTTGTAAACTTCCTTCAGATAATCAGCCATCAACTTATCAATTCCTTCAAGATTATTTAGTTCTTCTTCTACACCATCAACTAATGTCTTGCCTAAATCTTTACTAGCATCACCATTCAATAAAGGGTTTTCATTAAGGAATTTTTGGTATTCTTCTTCTAGTTTAATTGCTTCTTCTGTGTTTTTATTTCTTGTCTTTTCTAAAAATGTGATTCTAGATATTATACCTTCCAATTCATCAAATGTTGTCCCTAATGTACCAGGCTGACCAAATTCGCCAATATCACCTAAAAGCACTCCACTTGAATCAAGAAATTTTTCTAATTCTTTAAACTGTTCAGTCAATGTCAATCCGGCATTGTTTGCTATTATATCCTTAACAACTTTACTATTTACACTACTAAATACTTCTAATTTTTTTGTTCCTTCTAGCTGCAATTTAATTAGCTGTGCAACAACACTTGCACCTTCTTTTAATTTTTCAGTTCTTAATTCTTCTAAAGCTAATTTTTCAATTTTAAGATCATATTG
>CBFCXS010000213.1:0-1647 GCA_965602085.1 Candidatus Woesearchaeota archaeon | reverse complement strand
TTCACACCATCACCTTCAGAACGAGGAATTATATGAATAACAAAATGAGGAACTAACTGACCAGCAACTTGACCATTTGCAACAAATATATTTGTTCCTTTAACACCCAAACCTTTAACCATAGCTTCGCTTATTTTTTTAGCAACAGAAAATATATGATCAACTTCTTTAACATCAATAATATTCTCAACATGTTCTAGAGGAAATAAAATTACATGACCTTTATTTGCAGGATTTATATCTAAAACACCCATAACAGATTCATCTTCATAAACAACATAAGCTTTAACTTCTTTTTTACCTATTGAACAAAAGGGACATTTACTCTGACCTTTCTGTAAAAATTCAATCTGCTCCTTATTCAAAGTTTTAGCAAACACAGCCCACTCTTTTTGTTGTTCATCAGGGCTTAACTTAGAAATCTCTAATAATTTTTTTTGTTGTTCAGGACTTAAGGGATTTTTCAACCTATAGCCCTCCTAACATCAACAACTTCTGCACTCTTAACACCATCTACTTCTTTAACTTTAGCAGCTAAGTTATCTAAATTCTCATCTTCATTAGTAATTATAACAACTTTCAATTTCTTCAAACCAAAAGCTAATTCTTCTTCTTTCACTTCACCAAATTGAGCTTCAAAACTTTCAACAGCTTTCTTAATTCCAACCTTCAATTCTTCCAAATTAACTTCAACACCTTCAGGCATTACATCCATTATAGCTAACATCTTTCCCATTTTAATTAGGACCCTCAAAGCCACATTTAGAACACTTATACTTAGCAGCTATTTTTCTACAAGCAGAACATCTTACCATTTCTTCAGCACCACAATTTGGGCACTTAAAACTAGTCGCACCTTCTATATTTGTAATCTTAGATTTACAGCTTGAACATACTTTTTCTGCCATACAAAATACTTTTAAATAACTCTATATAAATGTTTTTATAGGCTCCTGTAGTTCAGCGGATAGAATTGCTGGTTGCGGTCCGGTAGATCTAGGTTCAATTCCTAGCAGGAGCATCTAAACATCCTTTATACCTTCTTCAGTTACAATAAAAATTGACTCTGATTCAGGCATTGCTGGAGCATCTACTAACTTTGCAACTCTAGTACCCTTCTTACCTCTCCTCAAATAAACCCTATAAGTTGAAGCATGATGTAATACATGTCCGCCTATAGCAACAGTAGGATCACCAAAAAAAGTATCTGGTTTAGACATTACTTGATTTGTAATATAAACTGATAAATTATACTGGGTAGCCAATTTAAGCAAAACATGTATATGTTTATTCAACTTTTGTTGCCTTTCACTCAAACTACCCCTACCAATGAACTCACTTCTAAAATGACTCATCAAAGAATCAACTATAATCAATTTAATATTCAAACCTTCATCAATCAAGTCTCCAATCTTCTCTGTTAACAACATCTGATGATCTGAATTAAATGCGCGAACACCACGGAAATTCTTCAAAATTTTATCAGCATCCAAACCTTGGCCTTCAGCAATTTTTTGAATATATTCAGGTCTCAAAGTTCCTTCAGAATCAATCCATACAACAGCACCACCAGCTCCGCCTTTCTCAACAGATTTCTGAGCATTAACAGCTATTTGATGTGCAATAGAAGTTTTTCCAGAACCATAA
>CBFCXS010000212.1:0-1650 GCA_965602085.1 Candidatus Woesearchaeota archaeon | reverse complement strand
AGGACAACCCTCAGCACCTAATAAACTTAATACTAATGCAAAAGTTATAAAATAAGAAATTCCTCTTGTTTTCATTACTCTATAAAACCATTTTATACTTTATATATTTTACTAAGATACAACCTCATACGTAACAATTTTCTCTATTTCATATATATATTCTAAATCAAAAGTAGTAGGTAAAGTAACATCTACTTCGCTAAAACCAACTTCACCATTGCAAATAACTTCTGCTTCTTCATAACCACTACTTTGACCAAACTCTACCTTGCCTTGTTTAAATATAACATTACCACAATCTAAACCAACTCCACCTATTTTAACATCAAACCTATCAAACATATTATTTTTAATATTTCCCTCATCAAAATTTCTCAATATAATAACTAAACGAACATTAGCAATTTCATCTTTAACTCTAGCTGTTTTTTGTATATTAATAATAGAAACGGGTAAGAAATCCGCATCACCTTCCAAATAATTTCCAGTTAAGGCTCTCTTATTCTTACAAGTTTCAGAATCTTCATCCTTAGTAAAACATAGACCAGCATTTATCCTTCCAATATATTTTAAACTAACATCTACAACCAAACTATCTTCTATTTCTTTATCATAACTAAAAGACTCAAAATTAATTACCTCACTTTCAGGAAAGATTCTATCATCCTGAACAATTGCACCAGCCACTGAAAAATAATCACTACCTTTAATCACTTTGCTACCATCCATTTTTGTAGATAAACTATAAAGATTTATATCTCCATCAACAGGTTTTAATAAATAATTAGTTATTCTCACACCAACATCAAATTCATCACCAACAAATAAAACAGGTAACATTTTACCTTTTAAAGAACTAAAATGAAAACTATCTTCCAAAAATTCTATATCTAAACCTCTTAATCTTGCTACATCTTCACCTTTACTTTCTACTCCAGGTTGCATAGGACCAGAAGGTCCAGCAGTTCCACCAGGCGCAGGAGCACAACCTTCAGCACCTAATAAAAACAAGAAAGATAAAACTAATAATATCACCACTACTTTTTTCATAATAATTAAGAAATAACTCTAATATATAAATATTTCACTAAACTAATTCTTTAAGAGGGGCTATAGTTATGGTTTCTGTTTTGCTAAATCCATAATCATATACAACCTCAGCTTCAATTATAATCCAACCTAAACCTACATCCAGAGTTCTAATAGTAAAATCACAATCAAAGCCATATTCTTCTTGTCCAGGTTCAAATACAAATTCACCACAATTAGATTCAAAATTGCTAGGTAACTTAACAATTACCCTACCCATATCACCAGTTTGTCTCTTAACTAATTCTCCTCCCCAACCAACTTTATCATTTTGAATATTTATAAGCAATTTATACTTTACTCCTTCAGATAAAGGTTGAATGTTAATAACCTGCATAGAAACTCTCATTGGACCATAATCATAAATTGAAGTAGTAGTTCTAAATTTATCATCTAACTTAAATAAAGGCTTTGTTCTTTGTAATTTAAATATATTTTCATATTTTCTAAAAGGATCTATACCAGCCTCATTCAATGCGTCCATTTCCATTTTTGGTAAAGTCCACAATCCTAATTTAACATCTGTTTTATAATTAGTATAAGTTACACCAAATTTAACTT
>CBFCXS010000211.1:0-1652 GCA_965602085.1 Candidatus Woesearchaeota archaeon | reverse complement strand
TTTTCATTCAATCCAAACTTTGGAGATATATGTAAAGTGAAATGTTTTGAACAAATGCCAACAGAGGATATAGTTTTTGAATTAAGGCATGTTGACAGAAGGAGAAATGATTAACATAAATATGTGTTCAGTAAATAATTACTATAGGGGGAAATTTTATGACAAAAGCAGAAATTATTAGAGATGAGTATTATAAAAATCCCGAATTCAGTAGAAAAAAATTAGCAAAGAAACTTGATATAGATGAAGCTTATATCAGGAAAGTTATAAGACCTTTAAAGAAAAATAACATAAAACAGGGTCATAAGCCATTAGAAGAAAAAATAGATTTCAACCGTACCTCAAAAAACAATGCCAAGTTAGAATTAGAATCCTTAACAATCACCACTTTAGAACAAGCCTTAGATGTTGCCAATGTGGATTTAACACAATGGAAAGTGGATAGGTATACAATTGGTTCATGGCAGGTTACATTGAAGCTCAAAGAACCTACAGGAAGAAAAGATGGTAAAGGTCATGAAATTTATGTGAATAAACCAAAGACTGTTACAATGTATAAGATTCAGGTATGGCTAGTCAAACTTCATAATATGGAATGGGTTGAAGCTATTCGGATATTGATTGATGATATTCCAAAGCTGAAAACTCCTAAGAAAAATTATGATTTGAATGGTAATTATCTCTTGGAAGTAGCTCTTATGGATGTGCATTTTGGAATGCTTGCATGGGATAAAGAGGTAGGACATGATTATGATGTTGATATAGCTGAAGATTTATTTCTTCATGCTGTACAAGACCTTTTATCTAAATCTGTTGGATATAAACCTTCAAAGATTTTATTTCCATTCGGTAATGACTTTTTGCATATTGATGACCCAACAAATCAGACTCCAATGAACAGGAATCTATTGGATGCTGATTCAAGGCTGATCAAGATTTATCAGAAGGCAAAGAAATCTGTAATCAAGGCAATCAATTATTGTAGGGAAGTTGCTCCTGTTCATGTTACGTGGGTTCCCGGTAATCATGACCCGAATGTATCATACTATATGTGTGATGTTCTATCAGAAGTCTTTGCTAATGATGAAGATGTAACAGTTGATAAATCACCTAAATGGAGAAAGTATTATCCTTTTGGGAAATGTTTGATTGCTTATACTCATGGAGTGGAAGAACCATTAAGAGATTTACCTTCAATAGTTGCGACTGAAGAACCTGTACTTTGGGGAAATTCGAAATATAGAGAAATACATATCGGTCATAAACATAAGAAAATGCAGATGCATTGGGTAAATGTGGATACAATGCCGGGAACTGTCATTAGAATGATACCTTCAATTGCATGTGAGGATGCATGGCATTATAGAAAGGGATATATTAAGGCTTATCATGCCGCTGAAGCATATCTTTGGGATTCAAGTCATGGTGTTATAGGTCAATTTACATCTTATGTTGATTATTAATAACAAAATAACATAAATATGTTAAGGGGGAAGTATGGCAGATTTAGAAACATTTAGATTAAGATTAGAGGAATTGAAAGCACAAGGAGTTGATATTGACCCTGCAAAGGTAGAAGAAGAAATTATTCAAGCTCATAATAAAATTCTTGATGAACTACCAAAAGATGAAAAGGAAAAGAAACTTTTTGA
>CBFCXS010000210.1:0-1654 GCA_965602085.1 Candidatus Woesearchaeota archaeon | reverse complement strand
CAATTGCAATTTTAGTCATATTAAACCCTCCACATAATAACTAATTTTTAGAAACAGAACTACTTTATAAGCTTTTATATAATAAAAAAAAGAAAAAAAGAAAACAAAAATTTACTTAACAAATGTTTTATAAGCAATTAATACTGCAGATAAACCGATTAGTATGTTTACTATTGTTCCTACCATACCTGGAATCATTGCAAGTAAATCACTAACACCAACTGCCATTAAACCAATATTTAAACCACCTAATAGCACTAATATCAAAGCAATATTATCCAAATCTAAACTCTTTTTCTTTGCCATCAGCACACCTCCTTTTTAATAAAAATAAATAACCATTTTACACTTATAAGTCTTTTGTTACTCAAATCTCAATAACTTTTTTATTTTTCATTAAGTGAGCAGTCTTTCCTCTTTTGTAACCCATCTCAACAGCCAAATCAATAAGTGGCTCAACTTTATCAGGACCACCATGAGCAGGAATTACATGTTTTGGTTTTACTAACTCTATTAACTCTCTAATATCTTCACGCGAAGCATGACCAGAAGAATGTATGTCTTTGAAAATCCTAACTTTTTTCTTTTTAAGTTTACTTTCCATTCTTTCCCTATTAGCAATATTTGGATCAACTGGTATAGTCTTGCAGGAAAACACTATATGATCTCCTGGAGAAAACCTAAACAAACCATTCACCATTCTATCAAGAACAGAACCAGGTTCAGCTTGATTACCAGTGCAAACAATCAAATATCTATCTCTATTACTCTTCTGTATCTTCTTCAATTTTTGTCTAACCTTAGAACTATAACCTAAAATTTCTGCACCAGGAAACTTCACCAAATTTAACTTCATAGCAGCCTTAATATATTTATCCAAACTTCTACCGAAGAATATAACCTTCCTATTCATCTTCCTTCCAAAATCATAAATACTTTTCAGCCTAGCTATATGTGAAGCAAAACTAGTAACAATCACAGCTTTCCTTCTACTATCCATATCAATTAAAACATCTTTCAACATTTCTTTTGCAACTCTCTCACTTGGAGTTTTTCTATCATAAGAAGAATACAAACCATTTGAAATTAAACATTTGACATTCTTGAAACTCCTTAATTTCCTATAATTTGGTGGCTTACCCAAAGTAGGATGATTATCTAATTTGTAATCATTTGCATAAAGAAGAGTTCCTTCAGGAGTATGTATAGCAATTATAACACACTGCAATGTAGAATGAGTTACATTAACAAACTCAACTACAATATCCTTACTCAATCTAACCTTACCATTTACATTCAAAGCAACTATTTTATTTTTAATATGCAAATCCTTGTCATCCATAATTCTACGTAAAATTTCAATAGTATAAGGAGAACCATAAACCCCACAATTATATTTATGAGCTAAATAAGGAACAGCACCAACATGGTCTAAATGTGCGTGGCTTAAAAAAATACCAATAACATCATCTCTTCTTTTCTCTAAAATATTATCATCTGGTATAGCCCCAGCAGCTATCATCTCTTTTCTTCTAAAGCCTCTCAACTCTTCTTCAAAACTAACAATTTTGGGCATATACAACCCCATATCTAAAATGATTATCTTTCCACCAATATCAATAGCAGTCATATTCATACCAACTTCATTATAACC
>CBFCXS010000209.1:0-1661 GCA_965602085.1 Candidatus Woesearchaeota archaeon | reverse complement strand
TGAAAGACTGTAAGTTTTCTGCATTTAAAGGAAAAATTAAAAAAGGAGAGTATTTGTTTAATAAAGTATGAGCTTCGCTAAAAAAGAATTATGCGCTATTTGCGGTGCATTAATTCCTGCTGGACAGGGAATTGAGATTAAATTTAAGAAGCAGAGTATTGTAGTTTGTTCTGAAGAGTGCAAAGAAAAGTGGGAAATGATTTGGAAGAAGTAGTTCTATAAAACTCCTTGATAAGGGTATATTATTAAAACAAATAAAGCTAAAAGTAAATTAGCCAAGGCAAAGATTAACAAAAATAGTTTTAGACCAATATTCCCACCTACAAGAAATCTATATTTTTGTTCTACTAAACTATGGAGTTTTTTATTATATAAAAGTAAGGTTTGTTCTTTTCCTGGCAAGTAGACTTGTAAAATAAATAATATTAAAATAGCAATAATAGCGAATGCTATATTTGTTGCTATACCTACTATATTTACTACTCTACTTATAAAAATGTCAGAAGAGATTTCTGCAGTTGTACCAATAGCTCCATTTACTATTTTGAAACCAGGATCTAGATTATAATAAGATGCTGCTGCGAAATGTGCTCCTTCTTTAAGGGCTAAAGCTAGGAATAAAGCAAATATGATTAGAAAAACATCTCTTACTATTCCTGAAAATATATGTTTTTTAATTTATATCACCTTTGATTTAATTGTAAATAATGCAATAAAACTAAGATAGTTATTAAAATTATGAATATTATTATAAAGATTATTAGGGGAATTGAATAATATACTACCATTTTTGGGTTTCCCCCCCCCCCCGATTGGAATACTGTTAACTGAATTGTTAATTAATTGATAAATTATTTCTTGTTTCATTTTTTCTTTAATAAATAATGGTATATAAATTCTAATAATATAACTAATAATATAAGTGTAATTGCTGTTATATAAATTATATTGTAACTTATTTTATATCTGATAAGATGAGCTGGTAACTTAATTATTTTTTCTATAATTTTTTTAGCTGTTGGGATAATTAACTTTACTGGTTTTGGTCTATGTACTGGTTGTTCTTTTGCAAGTTTTAAACCTCCACTAGATACTGGTCCACCAAGAGGAGGTGTAACTATTGATGCTCCTTCTGCTTTTTTTCCTATTAAGAATCTCGAGAAGGAAGTTGTTTCTGCACTAAATGAAGCTGGGTCTGATGTTCCTGAGATAACTGTTGTATCAAGTTCTGTCCAAGATGAATCATATATGTATATTCTTACATCATCTGGATCTATTGTTCCTAAATCTGATTGTGTTATATTAAAATAGATTGTTGCTGTTGCTGTTAGGGTTGTGTTTAAAGTTATATTAATATAATTAAATATTGTAGTTACTTGTGTTGATGATGGAGATGTGAATCCTATTGGGGTTGTGTCTGCAGTGTAAACTCTTAATTTTATATTTGACTCTAATGGAAGACCTTCAATTTTTGGTATAGTCTGTTTAATCATAGAATCAGTGGGTATTACAGTTCCTGTTGTTGCATTAATACTTTCTTCTGCTGAACCAGTAATTGTAACTGATAAAGCTATATTTTGTTGAACTGCTTTTGCATTTATTAACTGAGTAACAGAAGAAGGATTTTGAACTACAAAAAAACCTGTAATAAAAATTATTAA
>CBFCXS010000208.1:0-1665 GCA_965602085.1 Candidatus Woesearchaeota archaeon | reverse complement strand
TTTTATATATCTCTTCTGCTTGTTCATTAAAACCTCTAATAATTTCCTGAGCTTTATCAATAAAGACATTTGTTGGATTATCTAAATATGGTAGAGGTATTCTATTAGTTTCTCTAAATCTTGTAATTATATCCTCTAAACTATCAATTTCTTCTTTGACTTGTTTGAGATATTCAATTGGATTAGAAAAAGTTTGATTAATTCTTTTTTTGTATTCTTGATAGTTAACTTTTTGTAGAAAGTGAAGCATATCTTTTTTTTGTTTTTTAATATCCTCAATTTTAGGAATGTTCATAAAACTACCCCACCTTATAATTATTTTTGTTTGGTGCTGGTAGGGCTTTATATTCTGGTGCAGGTAATCTTAGACAATTTGCTGTTGAACTATTTGTTTTGTCAGACTTTGAGTATTCTGCTAATACAACTGTATTACCTGTTATTGGGTCATCAACAATTAATTTTCCATTAACAAAGTGCCTATCAATAACTTCACTTATTAAATCAGAAGGAGCTTTTGCTTCTCTTAAATTTTTAAGGTAAGTCTCCCAACCTACTTGCCAATTGATTTCTTCTTTTGATTTTTCAATTGATCTTTCTAGCTCAGAAATTTCTTTATCTGACCATTTAAGTTCTTCTTTTGCATAACTAACATTATCAAATTCTCTTAAAGATCTACATATTTCTTCTCTTGCAATTCTTTCAGCTCTATATTTGTTTTTAAGTCCTAATATATGAACTACATTTCCATTTACTTCATATCTATCCTCATCAATATGCCATTTTAGAATAGCATCTTCAATTGTTTTATAATTTTCTATGTAACTAAGAGCCATGAATGTTTTTGGAAAATACTCATTTACAAATGCACTATTTGGATCAATAATAGAATCTGTAATTTCCATTATCATTCTACTTCTTAGGAATGCAGATACATCTTCTTTAGTAATAGAACTATATTGACAAAGAATTCATGCTCTTCTTCTATTTTTAGCATTCTTTATATTGTTAATTTTGTCTAATGACTTGTCAGTATAAATAAAATCTATTCTTCTTTTAAACTCAGGATCATCCATAAGGTATTTTTTCCAATAAGTATTACTTTCAGCAACAGCTGAAAATATAAAAAGAGGATCTAGGGTTATTTTATTTCCAGTTTTATCAAAATAAAAATAGGGTTTTCCTTCACATATTGTTCTAAGAGCATCTTTTTCATTACCACTTCCTCTTAAAAATGTTTGAATTTCAGGGAAGTAGAGTATTTTTTTATGAAATTTTTCAGCATGTTGAAATAATGCTTGTTTTTTTGTATCATGAATTTCATAGAATAGGTCTTCTGGAAGCAAGGATGCTAGATTATCCGCAATTGTAGTTTTCCCGCTTCCTGATGGTCCTACAAGAATGAATGATTTTTTTGATATAGTATTTAAAATAATTCTATATACAGACTTTCTTTCCCCAATTACACCTAATTCTTCCTCAAATAATGTACCTACATCATATAAATCAAGTTTTTTATCTGTAAATCTTTGATTATTTGTTATTCCTTGTTCTATTGTTGGTACTTCTGGAATATCTCTTCTTATCTGTGTTATTTTGGGTTTTATTAGTTGTACAATCTTTGGTTCTTTTCTTTGTTTTTGTTTAAATATATCCCTTTCTAGGGTT
>CBFCXS010000207.1:0-1670 GCA_965602085.1 Candidatus Woesearchaeota archaeon | reverse complement strand
ATCACGAATTCCTGCAAGACCTTTTTTCACAATCCATTTGTCAAGTGATGCAGTGAATTGTTTCCATGAACCACTTGAAGAACCACTTCCGAATCTATAAGGTGACATTGGTGCTTTTGCAGAACTGAATTTTCCTTGCATTCCTTGGTCAACAAATCTTGCATAATTAGAGCCAATAAACTCAAGCGACAGACCACCATTTTGATTTTTGGTGATAGTGTACCCAAGTGACTGTGAAAGTTCACCTGAAGTGTTCTTTCCTTGTCTTTTCAATTCACTTTGTGCATCTTTCACAACTTTCTTTGCAAATAAATTCAAAACCTTTTCTGTCCTAATTAATGCCTTCACTATATATATTTATTTTTACCATTCTTTTCATTCTTGTATGTGTC
The DNA here is from genome assembly GCA_965602085.1 of Candidatus Woesearchaeota archaeon. Lineage (GTDB taxonomy): Archaea > Nanobdellota > Nanobdellia > SCGC-AAA011-G17 > JACPIM01 > CBFCXS01. Next base: position 1,278 of record CBFCXS010000207.1, on the reverse strand, counting down.
AAATTGATGTCATTTTGTTGTCAAATTGATGTCAAGTGTTTGACATAACTCATTGACAATCAATCAATCAATTGGAACAACACAAGCATTTGCACTATAATCAACTGTGATTGAAAAATCACCAACCCATCCTGAAACCCTTGTGTCAAATCTTTCTGTGAATGGATTGCAAGAAACATTTTCACTAATTCTGTAATCTTGTGAATCAATTGTGAATGATGGTGATGCACTTGTCACACCATTTTTCCAAACTGCAACAAAATCTTGAATGTATTGCAAACAATCTGACAACACTTCATTTTCATTTGATTCATCAGGTTCAACCAAATCCATTGCAATCAACTTGAATGTATAGGTCAATTCATGTTGTGAAATTGATGCCTGTTCTGTGATAAGATGGACTTGTGGAAAGACCACAGTGTTTGCATCCACTTCAAAAATATCACCATGTGTGAATGTCTTGACTTGTTGATGATTGTCTGCAATCTGTTTCCAGACTGCAAGGATTTGATTGTATGTGATTACACTTGTTGCCATTTCTATTGTTTTATTGTTTCAATATCTTTTTGAAATGAAAGCCATGTCAAACATTCTGTCAATGGTCTTTCAATTACATTTTCCAATTTCAAAAATTCACCATCTGTTAATTTGTAAAGGATTGCATACCATCCCCACTTGTTTCCAAAACTTTCTTCATCTGTTTTGATTCCTTTTTCTTGTTTTGTTTCTTCAAATAATGGATTGAAGTCAGTGTATATTCTTGACCTAAATTCAAAAAAAAACACAGACATCCATAAATTGAATCAATTGACATTTTGTTTTTGAACAATTCTGTTCTTTCATCACACTTGTCAAAGTCATATTTTTCAACTCTGAATGATTTCTTGTCCTTGTCAACAATTGGTCTGTAAAGGATTGACATCACTTTGTCAAGGTTCTTGAAACCATCTTGAAGGTATGTGTCCAAATCACCAAATTCACCAATGGTGATGTCTGAAAGCTTTGAATTGAATCCATATTCAACACCATCAATAAAAACTCTTGTTTCTCCATTAGTAATATCCCAATTTATCGATATTTTATATTTTTGATTTTTTTCAACTATCCATGAACCAAGATATTTTTCAAAAATAAACGATCCTCCTTGACCAAACATATGTAACCGCAACGCACCTCCCGCGCTATGCCTCATAAAAAATAAATTTTCTGTACTGCCATGATTTTTTGTAATACAAAAAAATCTTTGTTCAGAAGAAGGGCTACTATCATAATTTGGAA
>CBFCXS010000206.1:0-1692 GCA_965602085.1 Candidatus Woesearchaeota archaeon | reverse complement strand
TTATCCATATCTTAATTACAAATAAAGAACTTTATTAAAACTTTTTATTTAAAGTTAGGTTTATACTACCTGTAATTGACACACTCATTTCCAAATCACCTTTTCTATAACTAGCACCACAAGAACCGCCTAACCTGCCATCTAAAAGAGCACTATTACCAACACTATTTTCCTCTTTTCCAACTCTCATCCCAGCTCTTACACTTAAACTATCATTTACTTTTCTTTCTAAACCAAAACGGGTATGACTATTATTACTAGTAATATCATAACCTTCTATTGCTAACAAAGTTTTATCATCTAATTTTAAGGAAGCTCCAGGTCTTACACTAGTTAAATGACAAAACGCATATCCTTGCAATAACAAACCTAATTTAATCTTGTCATTTACTCTATACAAAACTCCTAAATCTCTATTAAAAGTTGGTCTAGAAACCTCTTCATTATCAACAGAATATCTAATTAATTTATTGTCCTGATAGTCTTGTTCAATAACTAGATTTGTTCCAATAGATAATTTATCAGTTAATTTCGCAGAATAACTCACTCTTGCCCAAAGAGTTTCCAAATCAGGAGATCCTTCATTTTCAATATTTCTATAGCATAAATTTATTCCAACAGCATTTCTTTTATTCAGAGGCTGGCCATAACATAAAAATGTTTTATACTTATCACCTAGACCAGCTGTCACATCCAATTCTGGTCTCTCTAATTGAATAAGTCCAGCAGGATTCCAATAAACAGCACTTGCACCATCAGCAATAGCTACATTCGTGCCTCCTCTACTATAGGTATTGCACTTGAGCATGCTTCAGCTTTTTTGGGAGAAAATGTTAAACTAGCTAATGCTAACGCTCCAGCCCCCAATATCTTATTATACCATTTCATTATGTATGTTCAAGAATATCTGTTTATAAACTTTTCTACTTGTTGTTACTAATAAGGAGTATTAATAGCTAAAGAACCTCATAAGATTTATATACCTTATTATTTATTTTAATATTTGATGAAATGTCATAAATGCAATTTAAATCTGAAAATAATAAGAGTTAATATTCATAATACTAAAAATAAAGCAATTAGTTATCAGTGCTCTAAATGTGATTATTTTGAATTTGAACCAATATCTTCTAAAAAAATAATTGAAGAATTAAAAGCTCTTTAAAATGAAAAAACCAGAGGGAGTTTCAATCTTCATTGATGGAAGTAACTTTTATCATAGATCAAAAAGAACATTTTGGTGAAATTTATATTAAAAAGGGTTAGGTTTATATAATAAAAAATACAAAATATAGAATATGAAAAATATAACCAAACTAAAGGCAAAAATAAGAAGAATATTAAAGAAGAATGGTGTAGTTAAAGCTGGAATATTTGGTTCATATGCAAGAGGAGAGCAGAAAAAATCAAGTGACATTGATATTTTGATTAAAGTAAAAAGAAAAAATTTTAGTCTTCTTGACCATGCTGGTCTAAAAATAGAGTTAGAAGAAAAATTAGGAAAAAAAGTGGATTTATTGACTTATAGAGCAATTAACCCTCACCTTAAAAAATATATCTTGTCTGGCGAGGTAAGAATAATATGACCTCCCATAAAGATATACCTTATTTAAAACATATCTTGGATGCCGTTGAAGATATTGAAAATTAAAAAAGAATTAATGTAATAAAAAGGTCCCAATATGATAAAAT
>CBFCXS010000205.1:0-1716 GCA_965602085.1 Candidatus Woesearchaeota archaeon | reverse complement strand
ATATCAAAGGATGGGAAATTTTGGATTAACAATGAACTTCATTTCCTATTATCGGTTATTAAAGATAAATCCCATATTTGGCCTTGCTTACAACATATGTTAGGGATAAATCATCCTGAAAGGAATGAAAAATGATCAATACTGAACTGAAAAGATTAGAAAAACTTGAGGGTAGGATATACGAAATTGCAGAAGAAAATGGACTTAAATTTTGCCCTATTGAGTTTGATATTGTTCCTCAAGAAAAAATGTTCGAAATAATGTCCTATGGTATGCCCGGTCAAATCTCAAATTGGAAGTTCGGCAGGGATTACGAAAGAACAAGGACAATATATGAAAAAATGGGTACAGGACTGCCTTATGAGGTTGTGGTTAACACGAATCCTTCAAGGGGATACCTTATGAAGGATAATACCCTTTCATTGCAGGTATTGATTATAGCTCATGTTGTAGCTCATGTGGCATTTTTCACAATGAATCAATATCATATAGATGCTGATTCTGATATTGCAAGTGGTCTTGCAATAGCAAGCCAAAGGTTTGAAGGGTATGAAAGAAAATATGGAATTGATATGGTTGAACAGACTATAGATGCAGGTCACGCTATCATGCTCCATTCAAATCCTTGGCTAAAAGAAGAAACCGAATCTGAAAAATTAGATCGGCTATTCGAAAAAATGAAAAAAAGAAAGCATGATAAGGAGCAAACAGAGTTTGGAGACTTCTTTGAAGACGATTCTAAGGCCGAAATAGATAGGGAACAATGGAATCAAAGGTTGTATATGACTTTAAAGAATAAAACCCCTGTACAACCAACTGAAGACATTTTACGCTATATTATAGATCATTCTAGAGGTCTTGCTGATTGGCAGAAGGATGTTCTTGAAATTGTTCGGCAATGGGGTAAATATATGTGGCCTATGATCAAGACCAAATATATGAATGAAGGGTTTGCCACTTATTGGCATGAAAGAATTTTAGGACAACTATTTCAAGAAAACCTTTTAAGTCATGATGAACATGCCGAATGCAATTATACCAATTCATTAGTAAAGGCTAAAAATCCTTTTTCCATGAATCCTTATTTAGTAGGATGTGAATTATGGGAAGACATTGTTAGTAGGTGGGATAAAGGTCAACATGGTAATGATTGGGATGAAATGGAAGACCATGAACAAAAATTGGCATTTGATGATGGTTCAATGAAGGGTAGGGAGAAAATGTTCAAGGTTTTAAGGACTTCCAATGATTGGATGTTTGTTCATAACTTTCTTACAAATGATCTTGTAAGAAAACTGAAGCTTTATATGTACGTTAAACAATCAAATGTATTTTTTGAGGAACTTGTTATAGCGGATAGAAAAGCTGATGAGGTTAGAGAAATAATTGCAAGGAGTTTTTCCCATAGTGGTGTTCCAAGAATCTTTGTTGATAATGGAAACTACCTTGACAGGGGGGAATTGTACCTAAAACATGAGTTCATTGGTGCTTTCTTGCATCCTGAATATGCTCAAAAGACTTTAGAGCATATAGAATTCCTTTGGAATGAGAAATGTACTCTTGAAACAGTACAGAATAAAAAGGAATTTAAATATGTTGCCAATAAGAGCAAAAATGTAGCTTCATTTGATGATACAGAGTATCTACCAATTAGCGAATTAGGCAGTCTGTGACAAAAATTGTCAGCAAAGTGACAAAAATTGTCAAAATATAACA
>CBFCXS010000204.1:0-1718 GCA_965602085.1 Candidatus Woesearchaeota archaeon | reverse complement strand
TGTAGATCCTAATTATGTTGTAGCTCAATGGAGGTTTGAAGATTTTAATGGAAGTGATTTTGTGGATGAAACAGGTTTATATAATATTACAAGAAATGGAAATGTAAAATGGTGTCCTGATGAAGGTGATTCACAGAAGTATAATTGTTCAGGTAGGATTGGTAAAGGTGTAATGTTTGATGGTCTTCAAGAAACTAATTTAAGTTTAAGTTCCAAATCTGATTTAAATTTTTCAAGTAGAAGTTTTAGTTATGGAGGCTGGTTTAAATTTAAATCTTTACCTACAGGGCATATAATTGGAACTGGTTTTAATGTTTCTGATTCAAATCAAGCTGGAGCTGGTTGGTCTTTATATTCCTTTTCACCTGTAATATTTGGATGTAGATTAGGAAGTGAGGGAACAACAGGTGCTGGTGCATACATGATTGGTACACTTCCTTCTTTAGGAGAATGGCATCATATTGTTTGTGTAATTGTATTTGACCCAGATGATGAATATTCACAGGATGCTTATTTATATTTAGATGGGAAAGTTGAAGCAGAGGGAACTATAACTACTAATGCTGAACCTTTTGATAATTCAAATCCATTTACAATTGGTTTAAATGGAACAGATGGTTCAATAGACGAAGTAACAATCTGGAATAGAAGTCTTTCAACAGAAGAAGTTGCACAACTATATTACTCAAGTGCAGAAACATACAACTCAACATTCACAATACAAGATATCTCTGCCTCAAATAATAATACTGCTGATGAAGATAATGATACTATTAAGTTTATTTATGATTGGTATGTAAACAATGAATCAATGGCAGTTCTTAACATGCCTTTTGAAGCAGTAAACAACGGTTCAGAAATGAACTTCTCAAAAGATTATTCTGATAATGCTAATCATGTAACTACTACCAATTTTAATGGTGCTGTTTATGATGGAACTTCAGGTTGGAACAGAACTGGAGGTTATGATGGATTTGGAGCTTATGAGTTTGATGGTACTAATGATTATATAGATATGGGTAGTGATAGTAGTTTGTTTCCACAAGAAATAACAGTAAGTGCATGGGTAAAAGTTGGAAGCACAGGCGATAGTTATCCTGGAATAGTAGATGGAACTGACGGAACTGCTAATGGATATTTATTATTTTATTATGACACAAATAATTATTTTCAGTTTGCTGTTGATGAGGATGGTACTTCTGATTGGAAAAGGGCAAGTTCAGATGCAGATGCAGTAGTTGGTAAATGGACACACTTAGTTGGTGTTAGGGAACCTGATAATGATGTTATATTATATGTAGATGGTGTAGCACAAAGTGCTACTGCTACAGCTACTGGAATAACTTATGATTTACCTAATAATAAGGTTGTGATTGGAAAATATTATAATGCATACTTTGATGGAACAATAGACGATGTACTAATATTCAACAGAAGTCTTTCAGCAGAACAAATCTTAGAATTATACAATAACAGAACACAAACAATCAAATCACAAGAAACAGTAAAAGGACAATCTTGGAAAGCAGAAGTAACTGCAAACGACAATTACGGTGACTCAATTGCTTACAACACAAGTGAAATAGTAATTGATGATGTGACTTTAATAATTTCAAACCAAGCACCAATTAATTATTACAATTCAAGTACAAGTTCAGTAAATTTTACATATAATATCTCAGATGGAGATTCTACAGCAGGAATAAAGAACTGTTCAC
>CBFCXS010000203.1:0-1720 GCA_965602085.1 Candidatus Woesearchaeota archaeon | reverse complement strand
GTAGCAAGACCAAAAGAAGTAAAAGAATTCTTAGAATTAGCATTAAACAACAAATTTATTGATGCAAGAAAAAAATTATTAGATACAATGCTTAATTATGGTTTGTCTGGATTAGATATAATCAAACAAATTCAAAAAGAAATCTGGGAATTAGATTTAGATGATAGAAATAAAATGAAATTAATTGATAGATGTGGTGAAACAGAGTTTAGAATGTCTGAAGGCTCTGATGAATATGTTCAATTAGAGGCATTCCTTGCTTTTTCTGGAACAATTAAATAGTTCTTTTAATTCTAACTGTTTCCTGAATTACATCTCTGTAATCATAGGTTAATGTTAAACCAATTTGTTTTGTAAACAAAGTATCTTCTTCTAAAGGCACTGTTAGTCTACATCTTATCGTAGCTTTACCATCAACTAATCTTGCTTCATTACTTCTGCCTGCAGAAGTACATTCCCATCTGCTTCTTTCTGCAGAAGGTTCAAGAACATAACTTAATTGGTCATATTGTGTAGAGAATTCTTGTCCTGAAATTGTAACTCTTCCATCTCCCTTATTTTGGATTTCAAAATCTAATCCAATTAATCCTGCTCCTGCAATTCTTTCTGTTGCAGATGTAACTTGAATTGGTGCTGCTGAAGAATAAACTGTTTTAGATTCATCAACATCACAAACAGAATCATCTCTTAGGTTTTCTTTAAAGCAGACTTTTGGAACAGCTGCTTGTGTTACATATTTGTAAGTAACTCTTGCAAAAACATTTGCATCATAGAATGTTCCTGGTAATGAAGGAGTATATTTTGCCTTTTGTCCAAAATCAATTATATCTTCTGTTCCTTCATCATTTAATGTAGAAATACCTTCAATTTCTTTAATATTTTTTAGTGTTCCAGAACTAATGCCTGAAAAATCTGATAATAATATTCCTTGAATATCAACTGTTGCTTCTCCTGCTTGAATATCATATTCTCCTTTATTTTTTAGAATAATTTGAATAGGAAATGTTTCATCTTCATATATTTCATAGATTCCACTTTCTTCAACACCCATTGGTTCAAATTCAGCTACAATGCCTTCATCTCCTTCAATGTATGGTGAAGGTCCTGTTGCAACTTCTTCTTTACATCCATATAACAGCATTGAAGCCATTAAAATAAAAATTATTATTTTTCTCATATTTATCCTCTCCTATTGTGGTGTTTTAATTATTTTTATATCTTTTGATATTGAATCTATGTAATTATAATCTAAAATAACTCTTAATGGGGTTGTGTAAGCATAATCCCCACTGATTTTAAATGTGCAATAAATTGTTCCTGTTCCATCAATTAATCTTACTCTTGGAGAACCTTCTATTTCAGGAGAACAACTAACTTTTTGTCCTCCTTGCATTTCAACATCATAACTAATTACATCATAATCTTTTACATCAATATTATAAGGGCAATCAGCAAAAACACTTGTTCCTCTGTATAATGGTGTTCCAGAGCCGACATTTGAAACTTTTATATTAAATGCAATTCTGTCTTTTCCAGCCATATTTACTTCAACCTTTGTTACTGCAACAGGAGCACCTTGTCCTCCTGACATTGAAACATCTCTAACAATACAAGCTCTTTCAACAGGTCCAACTTCATATAAATGTGGGTCAACACAAACAACAGGACTAGCTATTGTTTGATATTGATAACAAGCTGTAACTAATATTTTTTGAGATAA
>CBFCXS010000202.1:0-1727 GCA_965602085.1 Candidatus Woesearchaeota archaeon | reverse complement strand
TTTATAGGCTAAATTATATAAATCAAGGAAATAAATGATTAAAGATGTATGATTTTAAGAAAATTGAGGAGGAAGTAACCAAATTTTGGAAGAAACAAGAGAAAGAGATAAAGAAAAGTTTACAATATGATTCTAAGAAGAAATTGTTTAGTTTTTTAGAAGGTCCTCCTACTGCAAATGCTCCTCCTGCCTTGCATCATGTTGAAGTTAGAGTGTTTAAAGATTTATTTTGTAGGTTTAAAGCAATGCAAGGATTTAATGTTCCTAGAAAAGCTGGTTGGGATTGTCATGGTTTACCTGTTGAAGTTCAAATTGAGAAAGCTTTAGGTTTGAATTCTAAGAAGGACATATTGAAATATGGTATTGGTAAGTTCAATAAGAAAGCTAGAGAGAGTGTTTTTAGTTATATTAAAGAATGGGATAAGCTGACTGAGAAGATGGCTTATTGGGTTGATTTAGAAAAACCTTATGTTACCTTAGAAAATGATTATATTGAAAGTGTTTGGTGGTCATTAAAAGAATTATATAATAAAGGAATGTTATATGAAGGACACAAAGTAGTTCCTTTTTGTCCGCGTTGTGAAACTCCTTTATCAAGTCATGAAGTTGCTTTAGGATATAAAGATGTTAAAGAAGAAACTATTACAATAAAATTAAAAGTTGAGAAAAATAAATATTTCTTGGCTTGGACAACTACTCCTTGGACATTACCTTCTAATTTAGCTTTAGCTGTTGGTAAAGATATAGATTATGCTTTTGTTAAATTCAAAGGTGATGAATATATATTGGCTAAAGAATTAGTTGAAAAATATTTTGGTGATAATGCTGAAATTGTTAAAGAAGTTAAAGGTAAAGAGTTAAAAGATATTAATTATGAACCAGTTTTCCCTTTTTTTAAGGATTTTAAAAAATCTTTTAAAGTTATATTAGGTGATTTTGTTTCAACAGATGAAGGTACTGGTATTGTTCATATTGCTCCTGCTTTTGGTGAAGACGATTATAATGTTGGAAAAGATAATAATCTTGATTTTGTACAACCAATAACTAAAGATGGTAAATTTACTAAAGAGGTTAAGGGTTTTGAAGGGATGTTTGTAAAAGATGCTGATGCTCATATAATTGAACATTTAGATAAGAAAAATATTATATTTAAGAAAGAAAAATATGTACATACATATCCTTTTTGTTGGAGATGTAATTCTGCTTTAATTTATTATGCAATGTTATCTTGGTTTATTAAAGTTAGTTCTATTAGAGAGGAATTGTTGAGTAACAATGATAAAATTAAATGGTATCCTAAACATATTAAAGAAGGCAGGTTTGGTAAATGGTTAGAAGGTGCGAAAGATTGGGCTCTATCTAGAAGTAAATTTTGGGGAACTCCCTTACCAATTTGGAGATGTAAATGTGGTGCTGAAGAAGTTATTGGTAGTGTTTCTGAATTGAAAGAAAAATCTATTAAGAAAATTGGTAAAATTGATTTACATAAACCTGAAATTGATAAAGTTGAGTTGAAATGTAAGTGTGGGAAGAAAATGAATAGAGTTAAGGATGTTATTGATTGTTGGTATGATTCTGGTGCTGCTTCTTTTGCACAGTTTCATTATCCTTTTGAGAATAAAGAATTATTTGATAAAAATTTTCCTTATGATTTTATTTCTGAGGCAACTGATCAAACTAGAGGTTGGTTTTATACATTGCATGTTTTAGGGACGATACTCTTTGGT
>CBFCXS010000201.1:0-1753 GCA_965602085.1 Candidatus Woesearchaeota archaeon | reverse complement strand
TTCCAAAGAAATGAGTTGGTTACACAAAGTGCTCCTAATATAGGTGCACATGCTTTTGTTGATAGAAATTATGTAGTAGGGCAATGGAGATTTGAACAGTTTGGTAGTGGAGCTGGTGGTGTGTTTGATGAGACTGGGAAGAATAATGGAACTGTTAATGGGGGAGTGAGGTGGTGTCCTGATTGGGGTGATTCTGCTAAATGGAACTGTTCTGGTAGAGTTGGGAAAGGTGTAAGTTTTGATGGTGTTGGGGATTATATAACTGCAAGTGCAAGTGCAAGTTTGAATGGTACAGGAAATACAATAACAATTGCTGCTTGGATAAAAATAGATGTATATGGTATTGATATATTGGTTATTAAGGGAGATTCTAGTGCTCATCCTGTCCCTTTTGAATTAGTTTTAGATGCTGCAGGAAATTTAGATTTTTATCAAAGTCAAGGAGGTGGTTTTGTAACACAAATTTTAGGTGCAAATGCAATACCTCTAAATACTTGGACTCATGTAGTTGCAACAAATGATGGTTCAAATGCTTATACTTATATTAATGGTGCTCAAGATGGAACTGATAACTCTCCTGCAACAGCTGTTGATTTAGATAATGAAAACTTAGCAATTGGTGGTGATGATTTTGGGGCTTCACCTTTTGATGGAACTCTTGACGAAGTAACAATCTGGAATAGAAGTCTTAGTGCAGAGGAAGTTTCTCAGTTGTATTATAGTTCTGCTGAGAGTTACAATTCAACTTATACAATACAAGATATATCTGCTTCAAATAATAATACTGGAGATTTAGATAATGATACAATAAAATTCATCTATGACTGGTATGTAAACAATGAATCAATGGCAGTTTTGAATATGCCTTTTGAAGCTGTGAATAATGGTAGTGAGATGAATTTTTCTAAGGATTATTCTGATAATGAGAATCACGGTTCAACTAATTTTAATTCTGATGTTTATGAGAGTGGAAGTGGTTGGAATAGAACTGGTGGTGTCGATGGATTTGGTGCGTATGAGTTTGATGGTGCTGGGGATTATTTATTAATACCTTATGATACAAGTATAGAATTTGGAACTGGTACTATGAGTATTTCTTTTTGGGTTAAAACAACTGATAGTACTTCTTATCCTATATGGAAATATGATTTATCTGCTGCAACTAATCCTTATTATGGGTTTTTAATTGGTGCTAGTGCTATTGGATTTTATGTTAGAGATTCTGGAGGTACTCAATCGAACGTCATAGGAACAACAGATGTTACTGATAATGTTTGGCATCATGTTGTTGGTGTTAGAGATACTGGAAATACTGTAGTAAGAATATATGTTGATGGAGCAGAAGATAATACTGCTGTTGTTGATACAACAGGTTCAACAAATAATGGAGACCCTTTACAGATTGGTGCTTATGTTAGAGGTGCTAATTATTTTGTAGGAACAATAGATGAAGTTTTAATTTTTAACAGAAGTTTAAGTGCAGAACAAATAAAAGAATTATACAATAACAGAACACAAACAATCAAAAGTTCTGAGACTGTAAAAGGACAGTATTGGAAGGCAGAAGTAACTGCTAATGATGGTTATGGAAATTCAATTGAGTATAATACTTCAGAGTTGTGGATAGATGATGTAACTTTAATAGTTTCAAATCAAGCACCAATAAATTATTACAATTCAAGTACAAGTTCGGTGAACTTTACATATAATATCTCAGATGGAGATTCTACAGCAGGAATAAAGAACTGTTCAC
>CBFCXS010000200.1:0-1759 GCA_965602085.1 Candidatus Woesearchaeota archaeon | reverse complement strand
AGTTTGACATCCTGCTAACAATAGTATTAATAGTATTGTTAGGATTTTCATTTAAATTTTAAATATTATATTATTATTTAAGTGTTTTGGTAAAAGGTATTAGGTTGTTTATAAGAGTATTTTACTTTTTATTCAACTCCAACAATCTCCAAAGGTGTCCTTTCTTAAAAATACAATTAAGATAATAGTTCTCTAATTTTAGTTTTTGCTTCAGTGATTTGTGCATCACTAAGTTTAAATCCCTGTTTGCTTTCTTCAGGTTTACTTTCAATAGAGTATATTCTTTCTTTCAATTCAGCCTGTTTTTTCATGCCCTCTGGAAGTTTGGGACTTATCCCAATAGCTTTTTGTACATCATCAGGAAACTTTCCAGGGTCAGCAGTCTCATATATTACAGCAAGATTGCTATGGTCGCCAGCAGTACAAATTTCAAGTGCTTTCCAACCAACAGCACCATGAGGATCAAGTACAACCCCGTGCTTTTCAAAAACTTCTTCCATTGTTTGATAATGTTGTTGATTATTAATACTAACTGAAAAAATATCCTTTCTCATTGCTTCAATATCTGGCATCCTGTCAATAACACCAGGTCTTGTAACTTTTTGTGTTTTTGAATCTCTTTCATCAAACATATGTCCCTCATAAAAATCAATCAATCTCGCTAAATTACTTGGGTGAGAAACAATCATTGCTGACGAAGGGGATTTTTTAGATGCTCTAACTTTATAGACACCAGTTTTAAGAAAATCAGGAAATTCTGTATTTTCATTAACTCCACAGATAATTCTTCCAATAGGTAACCCCATCTCTTTTGCTAAAATTGTTCCCATAATGTCTCCAAAATTTCCTGAGGGAATACTAACCATCATAGGTTCCCCATTTTCAGCAACTCTTGAATATGCAAAGAAAGGATAAACTGATTGTGGAAGTAATCTTCCAAGACTTATAGAATTTGCTGAGGTAATTCTTTCACGATCACCAAAAACATCTTTTGCAAACTCTTTGTCTCCTAGAATGTTCTTTGCAAGAGCCTGACAAACATCAAAATCTCCTTCAACTTCAAAAGCATAAATATTTTTTCCTAAAGTAGTCATTTGTCTTCTTTGGCCAGGACTGATGGAACCTTTTGGAAAGAAAACAACATTATCAACATTATCTAGACCATATAATGCATCTGCAACTGCTCCACCTGTATCTCCACTTGTGGCTACTACAACAGTTCTTCGTGATCCCCTTTCACCCAAAAAGTAATTAAGTGCTCTACCAAAAAATCTTGCAGCATAATCCTTAAAAGAATATGTAGGTCCTTGGGTAAGCCACATTATATTAGTTCTGCCAGTTACATTTTGTACAGTTGTAGGTATGCTATCTTGTCTGTATGCATCATCAAGTAATGCTTTTAATTTGTCAGAAGGAATTTCTGAGCCTAAATATGGATTGAGAACTTGAAATGCAATTTGAGAATATGACTGCTGAGACATATCTCTTATTTGTTTTGGTTGTAATTTTGGAACATCAGATCTTGCAACCATAAAAAGTCCATAGTCTTCAGGTTGGCCCATTAGTAAAGCTTTTTCAAAACTTACTCTTTCAGAAGGATTATTAGTACTGTGATAAGTTATTTGTGCCATGTTCTTAAAAAGAGGGAATATATGTCTTATAAATCTTATGGGGTAAAAGGGATTAGGATTAGTTAGAAGGTGGATTTTACTTTTTAATATATAGAAAAGGTTTTTAAATAAGATTTAAGCTTAAAAAG
>CBFCXS010000199.1:0-1767 GCA_965602085.1 Candidatus Woesearchaeota archaeon | reverse complement strand
TGATGAGGTAATACATTGGTGTGAGGAAGTAAAGAAGGAAAAGGGAGTGATGTAATGAAGTATTTTTTATCATTCATGGGGTATCCAAGAAGTGGTCATACACTAGTTGCCGCTATATTGAATGCTAATCCTAATGTCATGTGTAGTAATCAGTTAAACATATTTGCATGTGATGAAATTAATATTGATGATATTAAATCTTATAGTCTTAGACCCGAAACATGGAAGGATACCACTCAAATACCTCATGTTCCCAAAAAGGAAATTACAGTAGTGGGGGATAAAACAGGTCATAGGACAGTTGAGATTTTACGTGAAAATCCTCAAAGATTGGGTATGATGAAGAATCTTGTACAAGTACCTATGAAGTGGATTCATGTGGTAAGGAATCCCTATGACAATTTGGCAACATGGGCAAGCCTGAACTTCAATAACAAGAAGGATAAAAAAGGTACAACAGAAAGAATAGAGTTGGATTTATGTATACAGAAATATAGAAGATTAAATGAAACGATTGCCAAAATTAGAAGATCAGAAGATGTATTGACAGTCAACCATGAGTTTGTAATTACAAGGATGCATGGTACTCTTGAGGAAATGGCTAATTTCTTGGAGATAGATTTTGACCCTGTATGGAGAGACAATGTTCGAAATACGGTATGGAATAAACCAAGAGTTACAAGAGGAAGAATATCATGGTCTATACCTCAAAAGAAAGCTATTGCTAATATGATAGATCAATACGAATGGTTGAATGGTTATGAATTTGGTGGTTGTGGGAGATGTTGATATGGCATGGTTAATAATGAATGATGAAGTAGATTACCCTGTAATGTGGTATCCTACTCATATAGTCAGTAAGGATAGAAAGGTAATACCTTTATTCATAGGAGCATCACAGACGATTAAGAAGGGCCTTGTGGGGCTTTATGTGAGAGATGAGCACTATCCTTTAATAAGACATGATAAGGCTTATATTTTGATTCATGACCCTGATGTAACTGATGAGGATGTATTGAATATTGAGTGGGAAAAGATTGAAGATAATGATGATAAATTATCAGCTAGTAGAGCACACTATCACATATGGAAAGAAGAAGAACCTAAATTAGATAATCAAAATGTAGAGCAGGGGGGAAATGCATGAGAATATTAATTACAGGTGGACAGGGTTATATAGGCGAAAACTTACAGTTGAGATATGGAAACAATGGTAAATATTGGTTTGATTCATGTGATTATGGAGTTGTTCATCCTGATTTACCGTTAGCTCATCAGTTGAGCTTTGATGATATTGTTCAATATGATGCTGTTGTTCACCTAGCGGCTTTAAGTGGTATAATAGCATGTGAGAAAGAACCTATGAAAGCAGTTCAGGAGAATATATTAACTGCTATGAACGTGTTTGCTCATGCTTCTAAGGCAGGAATCCCTGTTGTGTTCACGTCTTCACAAGCGGCTAAAGAACCTACCTCAAGCAAGTATGCTTACATGAAATGGATAATTGAACAGATAGCAGGATACTATAATCAATCTCATTATGAGGGGATGAATTATGTCATAAGATTGTCTAATGTTTATGGGGGTCACAAATACTTGGACAAGAAACAAACTTGTGTCAAGCAATTCATCAAGAGCTACAATGCAGGTGAACCATTAGAGATTCATGGTGATGGTAAACAAACAAGGGATTTTCTTCATGTATATGATGTATGTGAAGCTATCATGAAAGTTATAACATTCAGACCTATGCAGAAAGACCCTATA
>CBFCXS010000198.1:0-1768 GCA_965602085.1 Candidatus Woesearchaeota archaeon | reverse complement strand
CTTCTTCTTCTTTTATTTTATTATAAAAATATTTTTCAGGATGATTTTGAAATTTATCTCTTTCTACTTTAGGTAATTTTTCAAATTCATCTTTTATTTTATTATAATTTTTAAACTCTATATCTAATTCCCCTTTATCAGTTCTTTTATATTCTCCTTTTTCATTTTTTTCTATAACTGCAATATCTTTATCTCTATCAATTCCTTTCAAATCACCAGTTCTTTGATCAACAAAATAAACAGGAGCTTTTTCTTCCTCACCTTCATAAGCTCTAAACTCTTTCCCAGCTTCATAAACTGGTCTAGTAAATTCACCAGTATGTACAACTACAGGACCACCTTGTGCAACATCCGCAGCAAAATCAACTGTTCTTTTAATTTCATTAACAGCCTTCATTCTTTCTTCATCTTTAAATCCTTGCTGAGTTAAACCAGATGTAGAACCTACAGCAACAGAAGCGTGTGTACTTAAATCAACTTCATTTATTTTAGCTAATTGTCTAATATCTTCTCTTTCTTCTTTAGTATGCATTTCAGGAGTTATTCCACCCTGACCTAAACTTCCTTTCTCTTTACCCATAAAACCCAATTCAACATTCCTTGCACCCTCAAAAACTCTAGCCTTCAACTGATCTATACCTTTTTTAGTTATAGCAGTAGAGACACCAAGAGTCTTAGGATTAATTCTAAAAGGAGACTCCTTATCCAAAGAATGCCAATAATCTGTTTCCATATTATAAAAATAGTATTAAAGATTTAAATATCTTACTACCAAGCCAACATCCTATGAGATTTCTTAAAAACATCATAGATTACAAAAGATAGTTTCATAACTGTTTTCTTAGCAGTATTCTTCTCAAAAGCTTCCTCAGCTTTAGTTATAGAAATAACACCTTCTTTAGGTTTCTCTTTTTTAATTTTAAACGCACCAAACATATCTCCAAAACCTCTAAATATATCTGCAAAAGGAGTTAAAAAAGTCTGTTTCTTTTCTTCTTCAACTTCTTTTTCTTCAATCTTCTCACCAGCTTCTCTTAAATAATCTTTAAATTCATCACCTAAAGCTTCCATTGATTCAAACACAGAATTTATTATTTCCATATCTTCTTTTTCTTGTTCTTCTTTATATTTTACTATATCATCTTCAGTTAACACAACACCCTTAATTGTTATTTCAGTAGTTCCAGAATGTATAGCACCTCTCTGATATTCTTGCTGATAAGCCATCATTGGTATAGCAGTAAATTTAATATTTACCCAAATAGCAGGAAAATATTTTTTAAATCTGTGAGTAGTTTGGTAACCTTCTGGTGTTTCTTCTATATACTCATATTTAATACCCAAAAGTTCCAACTCAATTCTAGAAGTATCAAAGGCCTTAGCCAATGCAGCATCAGTAGGTTCACCTCTCATCTGCAATTCACGAACATTTCTCAAATAAGGTCTCAACCAATTCATATACAATCTTATAGTATTATAATGCTGTCTTAAATATTTTAATACAAACCTTTCTCTCTGTTTCAACTCACCAAAAGTTTTCTCCTTCCACTCCATAAATTGTCTCAACTTCCTACCAAGAACCTCAAGAATTTTTTTATTCAAACCAATATCTCTTCCAACTTTTACAACAGCATCATCCACTTCTTTAGGAGTTTTAGGTTTCACCCTAAAAAATAAATCAGGTAATATAGCAAAACCAACTTGCGAAGCTAAACCATAAACAGAAGCAGGATTTTTAGCTCCGCCTTCAACCATATCAATCCAGGTT
>CBFCXS010000197.1:0-1774 GCA_965602085.1 Candidatus Woesearchaeota archaeon | reverse complement strand
ATATGCAGTATATTTAACAATGAAGGAGAATCAAATGAAAGTCAAGGCAAAAAAAGGTTTTGTGATTGCCAGAGTATCTACAAAAGACCAGGCTGATGATGAAAGGTTTTCTCTTGGTGTTCAGAAGAAAAGAATCCTGGAGTATGTAGAGCAAAATGGTTTTGAGATTATTGGAGATGTTAGGGAAATTATAGAGAGTGCTCACAAAGGCAAAAGACAGAAGTTCATGAAGGTGCTTAAAGAAATTGCAAAGATAGATGAGCCAGTAGCTCTTTTCCTTTATGATGTTTCGAGGTTCAGTAGGGACAGTTCAAGTGAAGTGATGATGGAGACTGAAAAACTGAGAAAGGATGGCAAGGTTGAACTTCATTTTGTCTATGACAGAATTGTTATTCACAAAGATAGTAGGGTTTCAGAAGAAGACAGGTGGAGAACTGAAGTTCAAAGACATTGGTATGATTCTGCAAGGAAGTCAGAGAGAGTAAGAGAAGTGATAGAGATGAGACTTGAGCAAGGTGAATACCCAAGTGTGGCTCCAGTAGGTTACCTGAATGTGAAAGAAATTGTTGGCTCGGGTAATATAAGGAAAAAGATTGTTGTTGATACTGAAAGAGCAAAGCTCATCAAAGAAGCCTTCAGGATGTATGCAGAGGATAGCTATTCACTGGAAGAGTTGACCAGAATACTTAAGAACAGAGGTTTCACAGTCAAAGGAAAGAGAACAATGAGAAATCCTAAAGGAGAAGCCAGACCTATTTCAAAAGCAGGTTGTTTAAGTATGTTAAATAATCCTTTCTATACAGGTAAGTTCTGGTTTACAAATCCAAACACAGGTGAAAGAAAGCTGTGGAAAGCCACAAACTATGAACCAATAATTTCTGAAGAGTTGTTTGAAAAGGCACAGGGAATATTAAAAAGGAAGGCTGTTCAATATTCTACATACCACAAGTTTTCTCCAACCAAGTTTTTCAAGTTCAGAGGTTTGATGAAGTGTGCTTTCTGTGATTCTTTGATGACTCCTACAGACAAAAGACCAGATTTCAAAGGAAAAAGAACTGGCTCAGGAATTTACTACAGATGCACCTATGGCAAAAAGAATTCTAATCCTGACTGGTACAAAGAAAAGTTTGGTTTGAACCATTCAGGAGTTGGAAAGCACAAAGGAGAAACTATTGTTAATTGTCCAGAAAGAATGCTGTCAGAAGACAGGATTGAGGAAGAGATTAAGAACCAGTTGAAGCTGTTACATTATGATAAAAAGGTCTTCCAGGAGTTATCAAAAGCTTTGAGAAATGAGCATGATAGTCAAATGTCAATTGTAGCAATAGAGAAAGAAAATATTGAGACTGAAATTGGAAAGAAAGAGAACAGAATGAAAGGCATGATAAGAATGCAAGCTGATAATCCTGACTTTGGTGATATTGAAGTTTTTAAGGAAGAGCTTTTGAAGTTGAGAGATGAAGTAGACAGTTTGAAAGAACAGCTAGAAGCTTTGAATGATTCTGTTGAATTAGATATTGATGAGTTTCTGAATACCATGCAGATGTGTTCAGACTTGGCTTCTCAGTATGATGGTCTTTCAGACCACAAGAAAAGAGAACTTGTTATGATAGCTTTCTCATCCATCAAGGTAAGGAAAGGCAGAGTTGGGAAGCTTTCTACTGATGCTATTGACTTCAACTGGAATGAGCCTTTCAATTCATTGTTGGAGAAGGGCTTAGATAAGATTCTTAAGAGTGGTGATGATGATGTACCCAAGTTTCCTAAAGGCATG
>CBFCXS010000196.1:0-1795 GCA_965602085.1 Candidatus Woesearchaeota archaeon | reverse complement strand
AGTTCTTCTTCTAGTTCTGAGAGTAGCTCTTCAAGCTCATCAGAGTCTAGTTCCTCTTCGAGTTCAGAATCAAGTTCAAGTTCCAGTTCTGAGAGTAGTTCATCAACATAAGAAAAAAGGGTATAAAAAAGAATGAAAAATAAATTAAATGAAACATGGCCAGTAATAGACGGACTTGCCGATACTATATTAACTAATATAGACGGTTGCCTTGTTGAGATTGGTGTAGGTTTGGGCTCTACTCCTTTATTTGCTGAATATAGTAAAAGATATAATAGAACGTGCCATAGTTGTGATAATAAATATGCTAGAATAGAGTGGTTTAAAAAGCAGGAATATGCACATGATGGAATGATATTTTTCAAGGGAAATAGTAATCAATTTATGGATCAATTTGATGATACACCTGCTTTAGTCTTAATAGACGGGAATCATATGGCGGGGGTAGTTCGACAAGAGGCTCATTTTTTTATAGAGAAATTAGCAATAGGTGGTGTAATATTTATGCATGATACAATGCCACCGGAAGGAGGATATGAAAGGAAATTAAAACAAAAAAATAAGGAAATGGATACATATAAGGTACGGCAGGAATTGGAAAAACTTCCTTATATTGAAGTTTTTACTTGGCCTTATAGCTCCGGAGGTTGTGGATTAACAATGGTATTAAAAAAAGATATGGAAAGGAAATTCTATAGGTTATAAAAATGGCTGATAAAGAAACAGGAATTTGGGATAGTACAGATTTAAAGAAAGAACATAAGCATGATATAAAATTGGCTGAATCTATTGCTTTGATGTTTAAGCCTAAAAAGATGGCTGATTTAGGTTGTGGGGACGGTTGGTATTGCCACTATCTAAAGGTAGAAAAAGACTGGCCAATGGTCCATGGATACGAGGGCAATATCTATGAATTGAAAAGAAAACATTTTTATGATGATATAACGATTATAGATTTGTCAAAAATCAAATATGTTGATATGTTTTATGATTTGGTTATTTGTTTAGAAGTGGGTGAGCATATACCTAAGAAGCATGAGCAGAAGTTTCTGGATAATGTAGCCCGTTTTGCTACTAAGGATCTAATTTTATCTTGGGCAATTCCAGGACAGGGTGGCCGTGGCCATTTTAATGAGCAACCTAATGACTATATAATAAAGGAGATGTCAAAAAGAGGTTTTGCTTTTGATAAGGGGAAAGCTGAGTTGTTAAGGAAGGACACAACTTATGAATGGTTCAGGAATTCTATAATGGTCTTTGAAAGGGTATAAAGCTCCTTAGGCTCAAAATAAGCTTCTTATTTAAAAAGAGCTTAATAACCTATAAGAATTGTTATTACGTTCATTCAGGGTACCATTTTGGAGCTTTAATGACAAGATTAAGACATACTCTGATATGCTTATACAGAAAGATAAGCTTTTAAAATAATTTAGTTGATTTTCTATATTAATTCATAATAGGAGTAAGAAATGGAAAGAGAGAAATACGAGGAAGTTTTCCAAAGCATTTTAAAGTTAAAGGGCTGGCAGGATGCCGTAGAAGCAAAATACTGGGATGGAAAAGAAGTCTGCTGTGGTAAGAAGCAGGATATGCAAAAGGCCTATAAGATTAGTATTTGCACCAATGTAATGGATCGGTTGGATAATATTCGAGCTACGTTAGAGGATAACATAAAAGCCAATTTGGGTTATCCTTATGTTGAGCATTTGGTTTTAGATTATAATAGCAAGGATGGGTTTGTTGATTGGATAAGAAAAGATATGAAGGAGTACTTGAAAAATGGAAGACTTGTGGT
>CBFCXS010000195.1:0-1800 GCA_965602085.1 Candidatus Woesearchaeota archaeon | reverse complement strand
ATTTTACTTTTTAATATATAGAAAAGGTTTTTAAATAAGATTTAAGCTTAAAAAGGCATGTCTAATCCACAATATGAAACAAAAAGGAGAATATCCTTAGCAGAAAAGGTTGCTGAACAATATAGAGATAAATCTCTTGGTGTAGTAATTGTAGGTTCTGTAGCTTATGCCCAAAATTTAAGTGTTACAGATAAATCTGACCTTGATATGATTGTAGTAACTGAAGATCTAAAAAGCTCAATACCTGAGTCTGTACCAGAGAAGATTGCTGGAAAATTAAGAAATAGATTCTTTGAGGGCTATTGTTTTAAGGAAGAGACTGAAGGAGTGGTAGTAAGCACTCATTTGTTAAGTAGTGATGCTTTTGATATTATTTGTAAATGTTTTGTTTCTGATATAAGAGTTTTTAGACCAGATGAAAAGTTAGGAGCATATATGCTTAGAGGTTTTGATGGTGAGGTTTATCCCTATGAAATAAAGAATATTCCCTTAGAAAATGGTTTTAGAACAATTGTTCCAATAGCATTTATCAATAGAGATAAATATTTTATTGGTATTCATAGAGACAAATTACTCAGCAGTCCAAAAGTATTGCATGAGCGAGATGGGTATGTTACTTCTGGAGTAGACAAACTCTGGGGAGTGATTGTTGAAAATCTAAAAGATGAATCACTAAGATTACAAAGGGGATTAGATTTAAGCAGAAGAAATGTTTTAAATGCTCTAGCAAAAAAGGAAAGAATGAGTGATGATGTTAAAGCCTCTATAGAGGATAAAACTAGTTTTTATTTAAGAAGAGTTAGATAAACTTTCTTATGGCTTGTTTTGGCTCATATAAATTTAAATTAATTATGGAAAGCTTATTTCCTAAAGGGTCATTTCCTGAAGTTAGAGAAATTGTTTTTTTGTTAATCTCTTTGAAATTATTTGATAGTTTAACTGTCTCGTGTATATGACCATGCATTGTAAGATAAGGTTGTTTTTCTTCTATTATTTTTTTAATTGCAGAACTTCCTACATGTCTCTTATTTTCAATCATATCTAAATGAGTTTTAAAAGGAGGAGCATGAGTGACAAGTATTGTTTTTCTTGGATTTGTTTTTTTCATAATATTAGTAATATCTCTCTCAATTGTTTTTTTTCTGTTTTTTAAATTTAGTTTAAATTTTTTTATTTTGTTACCTTTTGTTATAATCCCTTCTTCAATAAAATCTCTTTTATCTTTATATTCATTTTCTTCATTAAGATCTGGTTTTTCCCAGTCTTTATATTTAAAAGGTGTAGCTGGAATATGAGAATAACCTATTATCTTAAAATCTTCATGAAATTTTATACATTTTTTATGGTCTATAAGCTTGAATATTTTTTGTTTTTCATATTTTTTTAATATTTTGTAATTTGCCTTAAAATCATCATTACCCATCATAAGATAAGTATTACATTTATGGGATCTTAATTTGTTTTTTTTGTTAAACTCTTTGATTGATGGTATTAATTCTTCTTCTATGAAGTGTTTTTGATGTTCTATTGTTCTGTGTTTTTTATCTTTTGGAGTTATATCTCCTCCTATTATGATTGATTCTGTTTTATCTTTTAATGCTCTTTCAAATAATTTTTTGTATTGTTTTTTATTACCGTGTAAATCAGAGGTGTATATAATTTTATGATCTCTTTTTTCTGTTTTTATAGTGTTTTTAAAAATTAATCTTCTTAGACTATCTCTAATTACTTCAGATTTATTTGAATATAATCCTGTGTGGACTAAATTTTCAGCTTTTTTGATTAATTCTTTTGTTAATC
>CBFCXS010000194.1:0-1808 GCA_965602085.1 Candidatus Woesearchaeota archaeon | reverse complement strand
ATAATTTTTAATGCCTGCTTTCTGTAAATTCCTTTGTGAATTCCAGATTTTTTAAGAACTGTTTTTACAGAAGGATATTGTTTTAATAATTTATTAGCTTGTTTCTTTGTTGCTTTTTCGTCGAGAATTATAATTGAACCTATTTTGTCAAAACTCATTTTATTTATAAGCAATTTTCCTATGTTTTATATAACACATTTCTATTTCTTCACCTTTAACTTTGTAAACTATCCTAAATTTTTTAACTCTAAAATTCTGTTTTCCCTTCAATACATTTTTTAATCTTTTTTTATAATTGTGTTCTTCAATTAACCTATTTACTTTTTTGTTTATTTCTATTCTTGTTTGTTGGTCTTTTATTTTTTGATAACTTTTAATGTATTTCTTAGAATATTTTATTTTCATAATTTAGCCTTCATCAAAATTTTATCAATTTCTTCAGCACTTTTATTTCCATCTATTTCTATATATTCTCCTTTTCTAAATTGTTCTTCAGCTTCTCTCATATCCTGCATTTCTTGTATTTCTTCTTTTATGTCTTCATTTGTCATTGGTTTAAGAAAAAGGTTTTTACCTTCACTAATTACTATAAATCTTTCTCCTGCTTTTATATGAGCATCTTCTCTTATTTCCTGGGGTATAACCAATTGCCCATTAGGGCTTAATTTTGTAGTTGCAATTTCCATTTTTTCTCCTAATTTTAATTCTATTAATATTACTAATATTAGTAATATTACTATTTAAGCCTTTCTATTGCTTTGCCCACTTATTTAATCCTGCTTGTTGTTTAGATCTTCCAGTTACTCTTTGTATCATACTATCCACTCTTTCTTCTGCAAAATCATGTTTATCTACTAATATTTTTTTCATTTTTTCCTCATCTATTTCTTTCCATTTCAATTGATAATTCTTCATTACAGGCATTGACTTGAAAATTGCATAAACTTTTTTCCAATTAAATCCTGGAGCAACTTCTTTGAATAATTTATCAAAAGATTTGTATTGTTTTACTAATTTTAATGCTGTTTTTTGCCCAATTCTGAAAACTCCTCCTGGATTATAATCTGTTCCACAAAGAATTGATACAGCAATTAATTGATCTTGGTTTATTTTTAACTCTTTTAGAACTTTTTTTAATTCAATCATCTCTGGTTGAAACATTATATATGATCCTGATGGTAATTTTCTTCTTGTTGATAAAGTTAAGTTAGGAATTACTCTTGGGCATCCATATAGTAATGGGTCTGTATCTGAAGTTGCAAATGCATAAACATCTTTTTTTTCTGCCATAAATGAACCTTGTGCATCTGCTTCTGATGGTGCTTGAATTACTGGTAATCCTAAAGCTTTAATTAATTCTTTTGCCTCTTTAACCATAAAAGGTGTGAGTCTAGAAGTTCTTTTTGCAAATTTTAGTTTTTCTTCTTCTGTTTTTGCTGCTTTAAGACTTTTAATTGCTTTTTGTTTGTATAATTCTCTTCTTTCTTTTTCTTTTAATTTTAATGCTGGAGGTTTTCCATCAAAAACATAACATAGTTTTAGTTTTTTGGACATTAAATTAGTTGTTCTTGTTAAGGTTCCCATTAAATGAGAAGTTATGTTTCCTTTTTTGTCTGTTAATGGTGTTCCATCTCTCTGCCTTATTGAAGCTAAGAATTGGTATGCTGCATTTGAGAAGTCTACTGCTATTCTTTTACCCTCTATATCTTTAAAGTCTATATCTTTTCTTTTTATTATGTTAGATAGTTTGACACCCATATTAAACTGTATTATATAAAAGTATATAAAGTTAATTTTTATAACAAACT
>CBFCXS010000193.1:0-1828 GCA_965602085.1 Candidatus Woesearchaeota archaeon | reverse complement strand
GGTGTTTGGGCTCGTATGACCGGTCTCTCGAGCTTTTATTATTATGTATTAACCCCTTTTTAAAATCTTTTTGAGCCTGATTGTCATTGTCCATCTGCCCTATATCTAACCAATAATCTTCATCTAAAGAATAATCTATTACATTTTCACCTTTTTCTATTAAAGAAACGATAATATCAGTCATTAAAATATGTTCATTGTGTGGTAAAAATCCAAATATCTTTGGATCAATACAATAAACTCCTGCAAGAATCTTAGAAGATAATTTTGGTTTTTCTTTTAAGGATTTAACTTTATGTCCTTCAACATCAACAACCCCATAGTGTAATGGAGTTGTAACTTGTTTTGTAGTTAAAGTTAGTAAGGCATTATTTTTCTTATGATGTTCAATAAATTTATTAAAATCAAGAGAAGTTAATATATCACCATTGATTACAATAAAGGGTTCAGTAAGATGTGTTTTTATTAAAGAAAGAGGACCTGCTGTACCAAGTGGTTTTTCTTCCCTTGAATAAATAATACTAACACCTAATTTTGAACCATCACCTAAACAATTTTCAAAAATGTATGACTTATAATTAGTTTCTATAATAAATTCATTAAAACCTTGAGACTTAAATTTTTTAATCATAATTTCTATAATAGACTCTTCACCCAAAGGAAGTAATGGTTTTGGTAATATGTGGGTAAAAGGTCTTAATCTTAATCCTAATCCTCCAGCCATAATTACAATTTTCATTTTAAATATTATACAATTCAGGTTTGTAATGTTTTAAGTTTTTTGATATCCAATCTATTGTTATTTTCAATCCGTCCTCTAAACTTGTTTCTGGTTCCCAATCTAGTAATTTTTTTGCTTTTGTATTATTAGCTACTAGTCTTTGAACTTCACTTTTATCAGGTCTTATTCTTTGTTTATCATTAAATTTTATTTTATTATCCTTACCTACAATATTGCATATTTTTTCTACCAATTCTTGAATAGAAACTTCTGTATTAGTACCCAAATTTATTACTTCTCCTTCTATACCTTTTGCTAATGCTGCTCTAACAAATGCTTTTGCTACATCTTTAACAAATGTAAAATCTCTAGTTGGATAAGGAGAGCCTAATACAATTTCATTTTTTGTTAAAGCTTGTACAATTGTTGTTGTAATTATAGCTCTAGCGGATTGTCTTGGACCATAGGTATTAAATGGTCTTATGGTTACAATAGGTAAATTATAAGTCAAATGAAAACTTTCCATTAATTTATCAGCTGCAATTTTTGTTGCTGAATAAGGAGATTGTGCTTGTAGAGGATGGTTTTCATTTATTGGAACTTGCTGAGCAGTACCATAAACCTCACTTGTTGATGTATGAATAATCATTTTAATTTTTTTATTTTCTAATGCTGCAGTCAATAAATTTGCAGTTCCTTGTATATTAGTCTGTACAAAATCATTTGGATGTACATAAGAGTAAGGAATTGGAATTAAAGCTCCCAAATGAAAAATAAATTGCTGATTCTTAACAGCATTAAAAACTGCATGATGATCTTTTAAATCTCCTGTAATTACATTTATTTTTGATTTTATTTCAGGTTCTAAAAAATCTAACCATTCCCATTTATTATTAATATCATACTTAACAAAACAGCTAACCTTGGCTCCTAATTTAACTAATTCTTCAGTTAAGTGACTGCCTATAAAACCACTTCCACCAGTAATTAAAACCCGTTTTCCTCTTAATTTCATAGGTTTTTATGAATACAAAGGCTATATAAAGATTTTTGTGATACAATAAAGAGAATATCATCTATTATTTTATAGCTCTTAAAAACTCTTTT
>CBFCXS010000192.1:0-1859 GCA_965602085.1 Candidatus Woesearchaeota archaeon | reverse complement strand
TTATACTCGCTTCAACTATCTTAATTATTCTTGTCGCATCTTTCTCATTTAATATTAAAGATTTAACTGGTAAAACTATATATGAAACTTGTGAATTTACAACAGGTGAAGAAGATACATATAATATTCCTGTTGGAGTAAGAGTAGGTATAATAGGTAGTGATAATAAATATTGTGACTCACCAAATAATTTTATAGTACAAAAAAGTGATGGTACCACTTGTACAAATAATTATGAATGTAAAAGTAATGTTTGTGTTTCAAATTTTTGTAGTGCAGGTTCACCATTAAAAGATGCATATTGTTTTGCTAGGGAAAGAATGAGAATAGAGGATCTAATCTCAGAACAAGATTCTCTTTGTAAAGAATGTGGAGATGGAGTATGTAATCCAGAAGAAACTATTGCAGACTGTCCAGCAGATTGTACAGCAACATGTACAGATGGAGTTCAAAATCAAGGTGAAACAATGATAGATTGTGGTGGGGCTAATTGTCCAGCTTGTATAGTAGCACCAACCTGTACAGATACAGATGATGGATCTAAAGTTTTTGTCCAAGGAACATGCACAGCAAGTAATTTTCCAGATGGAATAGATGAGAGTTGTAAAGATAGTAGTATACTAAAAGAAGCTATATGTTATGATTCTCCAACTCAAGGTCCTATATGTCTTATTTCAGAATATTCTTGTCCAAATGGATGTGATACAACTACTGGGGCTTGTTTTGAAGAACAAGTTCATCCAACATGTGGTGATGGTACTCAAGAAGCTCCAGAAGAATGTGATGATGGAAATTTAATAGATTGGGATGGTTGTTCAGCTCTATGTATAATTGAATAAAATGAAAAAAAATAATTTAAACAAAAAAAATATTATATTACTAGTATTAATAATATCAATTATTCTTTTAGCTCCAAGAATAAAAGATTTAACTGGAAAGGTTTTTAGTTCCCCAGACTGCATTAGGGCTACAGATGTAAAGTTAGGAACCTCCCACACATGTATTCTCCTAGAAAATGGAGAGGTTGATTGTTCTGGTGATATTTATTATGATCATCCTAATATTAACATTCCAGATTATTATACACTTAAACATGTTGAAAGTATAGCTTCAGAATTTGATCACACATGTTTTCTGACCTCAGATAACAATGTTCATTGTTATGGTAGGGGTACTGAAGGTCAAGCTATAGATTACACAGGTGGAGAGGCTATTGCTGTAGCTACAGGAATTTACCACACATGTATTCTCCTAGATACTGGAAATGTTAATTGTTATGGTTATAATGATAAAGGTGAAGGTGCAGATTACAAAGAGGGAGGTGCTATTGGTATATCCACAGGAGCCCGACACACATGTATTCTCCTAGAAACTGGAAATGTTAATTGTTATGGTTATAATGATCAAGGTCAAGCTATAACTTATGAAGAGGGAGGTGCTATTGGTGTATCTGCAGGATCCTTCCACACATGTATTCTCCTAGAAACTGGAAATGTTAATTGTTATGGTGGTGTTGGTTATGATAAAGGTCAAGTTATAACTTATGAAGGGGGAAATGCTATTGGTTTAGAGGTAAGCGAATATAATACCTGTATTCTCCTAAGAGATGGAAATGTTAATTGTTATGGTAGTGGTGATTATGATCAAACTATAACTTATGAAGAGGGAAATGCTATTGGTGTAGATACAGCAAAGAGTCATACATGTATTCTCCTAGAAAATGGAAATGTTAATTGTTATGCTAAGTATAATAATGATGGTAAAGCTGACAATTTTGATTCTGGTTGTATATCAGTAGCAGCAGCAACATGTACAGAAAATGCTTTGAGATGTACTGGGAATGATTTAGAACTTTGTAC
>CBFCXS010000191.1:0-1888 GCA_965602085.1 Candidatus Woesearchaeota archaeon | reverse complement strand
CATCCTTAGTTGTAAAACAGGCTTGGTTGCCAGAAGAAGATCCTTCTAAGGAATAAAAAGATTTATAAATGAACAGTTGTTCATTATATTAAACAATTGTAAAATAAAATGGACAAAATATTAGAGTCATTTATAGAAGAACCTGAAAAGGAATTTTTTGTAAGAGAAATAGCTAGAAAATTAAATAAGTCTCCAGCAACTATATCAAAATACCTAAAAAATTATGAAAACCAAGGAATTTTAATCTCCAAAGAAAAGTTTAATCATCTTCTTTTTAAGGCAAACACAGAAAGCTTAAAATTTAAACAATTAAAATTAAATTATAATTTAAATAAAATTTCTGAATCAGGGATTATTGATTATTTTATAAAAGAGTTTAATCACCCAAATACAATTATTTTATTTGGAAGTTTTGCAAAAGCTGAGAATGTTAAAACAAGCGATGTAGATATTTTTATTGTTAGTTCTCGTAAAAAAGAATTAAATTTAGAAAAATATGAAAAAAAATTAGGATATAATGTGCAGTTGTTTGTAGAAAAAGATATTAATAAATTAAAAGAAAAAAATAAAGAATTGTTAAATAACATAATTAATGGTATAACCCTCTATGGATTTTTTGAGGTGTTTAAATGAGGTTTGAAGATTTTATTTCAGATGGAAAAGTAAGAAAGGCTAGCAGCGATAAAATGCTTGCTGTATCTTTATTAAATGGAGCTAAAAAAGATATGCAATTTTTAGAAAGTTTAAAAATAAATGAAATTTCTGCAAGAAAAATAGTAGTTAGTTATTATGATATTTTAAGAAGCATTTTGGAGGCAATTTCAGCATTAGATGGTTATAAAGTTTATAGTCATGAAGCTTTTACTTATTTTTTAAAGGAAAAACAAGAAAATATTTTAGCAGATAAATTTGATATTTTTAGAAAAAGAAGAAATAGAATAAACTATTATGGTGAAAGCATATTACCAGATGAAGCAGAAGACAATATTGATGAAATGAAAAAAGTTATTAAGGTGCTTATTAGCAAATATCTTAAAGGGTTAAAATGAAAGAACCAGATTCTATGGAGGAATGTATATACTTTACAAATAGAAATATAGGTAAAGGTAAAATAAAAGCTTGGGTCTTCAAAGAAAAATGTCCTAAATGTAAAAAAGCATTAATGGGTAAACCAAGGGATGAAAAAACAGGCAAGCCAAAAATTAGATCTAAAGAATATGTTTGTCCAGAATGTAATTACACAGTTGAAAAACAAGAATATGAAGACACTCTAACAATTAATACTCAATATACTTGTCATTATTGTGGTAATGTTGGAGAATTATCAATACCCTTCAAAAGAAAGAGAACAAAGGTAACAGATGCAGAAGGAAACAAAAAAACAGCAGAAGCAGTTACATTTGAATGTCAAAAATGTGGCAAAAAATTATTTATTACAAAGAAAATGGCTTAGTAATATTTAAAAACAATTAAATTACTTACTATATAATGCAGAGGTGTCTAGATGAGTAAAGCTCTAAAAAATAATAACAAAATTATCCTTGTTTCAACTATCTTAATTATTCTTATTGCATCTTTCTCATCTAATCTAAAAGATTTAACAGGAAGAGCAACACAAGAAATTGTAGATGATACACAAGATGGTTATGATATTAATGGTAACCTGTTTAATCCTTATGAACGTTTTTCAGCTGCTATAGACGGGCTGTGGTATGAAGATGATCATCTTAGTTATGCAAGATTTAGAAATCTACCATCACCACCAGACAACCCACCTATTTTTTTTATGTATAACAAACCTCCTGGAGTTATAACAAAAGCAGAGTGGAAAGTACAATATAAGATTGAAGACACTGAAGGAAATTTATTTGGAGGAAGGATTGCTATG
>CBFCXS010000190.1:0-1906 GCA_965602085.1 Candidatus Woesearchaeota archaeon | reverse complement strand
GATTTGATATCTAAAAGTTCTTCAGGAATTGCTCCCATTAGATGCCATTCATAATCAGTAATGGTCTTTCTAATGAACTTCATTAATTCCTTTCCAAAATCACCACCTTTATTTTCAGGCCCTACAACTTTCTCCATTGCAAAGTGGTTTTGAGACCCGGCCCAAAGGATTTTCACCTTCTGTCCTTCATCAAAATATTCATGAGAAGGATATCTATCTCCCCAAACAAATTTAGGTAGATGATTTGGAATTACAGAAATCTTTTTGCAATATGGTGAATAGACTTCCTTCAGCTTTGCAGTTGAAGTAATCATACCATCACATGCTTCCATTATCCGCTTAACCACATCCTCATTACTATTGTAATATAAAGATGCATAATTCCATTTCGGTATACCAAACAGCATATCATCTATTTCATAGACACATGGAATAGCAAATCTTTGTTGTACAGTACTCTTAAAATGTTGTATCAGTTTTAAATGAGGTTCAGTTGCACTTCTTTGGAACTGAACAAAGGTAAATGGTTTATACCATTCGATATCAGAAATATAATTCATCATGTATGTTGATATGCATGATAACTGTTTTTTTCTAAAATGGTTAATGAAAAAATACGGATAAATTACCCTGATAGTTCCACAACCTTGAGTATCACCAACATACGATAGAAAACCAAGTCTAGCAGGTTTTTTTAAAGGCTTTAAAGTAGATTTCTTTTTCAAGGAATGATAATCCTTGAATTCTCTTTATTAAGAATATCGCTAGTAGTCTTGACTTTCGCTATAAATTCTTTATAGTCTTTCAAACATTGTTCTCTTGTATAAGGAACAAATTTTCCTGAATTACGTTCTGATTCCCTTTCTACCTCATTTACACCCAATTTACAGAAAATACAATGTTGTGGATATTCGCCTGTCATACCATCTTTTTCAGCATTTTCAATTACTTCTGTATAATTAGGTGGAAAAAATTCATGACATTTTACACATTTAGGCATATTTATTTCCCCCTCATTTTTAAACTCCTTCCATAGTATCACAACTTTTACAAATTGTTAATATACTATTTTTAGATTTTTGTTCACCCTTCAATATTTTAAACCATGTACCACTTGTAATCGGCAATTCACCTGCTTTGATTCCATCAACTATAATATTCCCTTGAGTTAATTGAATCTCATCTTTGCCCTCATATAGTTTCCCCATCACATTAACAGCAACTTCAGCATCATCTGAAGCTTCTATTACAGGCCAAACTGATTCAGGTTCAGGATTTTTAATGACAACTACTGATTTCTTTTTCTCTTTATATCCTGCACCAAAAAAGGCACTTACATCATTCATTTGTCAAGACCTTTCATCCTTTGTTCCACAAGCAATATATCATTCAAGTCTTTCTCTGTAACTTCCACTATCAAATTTCTTGGATATGTACAACATGTACACATTAGGTCATATCGAACTAAATCCAAACTTTCTTTCTTTACCATAACTTCCATATTATGACCAAACAATTCAAACGATTCACCTTTTATCATTTCTTAGTCTCCTTAACAGTCTTTTTTTCATCTTCTTCATAGGCTTTATCATCTCTCTTGTGATACTTAGATTCTAAATCCCTTTGAAGTGCTATTTTTATTTTCTTAAGGTCTCCTACATTAACATCATCCAATTGATCATCCTTTTCAAGTCTTTCTGTTGTGTTTCTGATGATTTCCCTAATATCCTCAATACAAATATCATCACTACTATATTCCTTGCTTCTAACGGTAGCTTCAACAGAATCACAAATCATCAATATAGCCGCTTCAAGAGTGGTAGGGGGAGATGTATTTCTATACCTGAACATATCTTCCGATACCCCTTTATCTTTATTGGATAATGATTTTATGATTGTGTTTCCA
>CBFCXS010000189.1:0-1909 GCA_965602085.1 Candidatus Woesearchaeota archaeon | reverse complement strand
TCAAAATAACCACCAGAACCTTTATAAATCCAAAAATAACCAAAATATTATCAAGATAGGTTACCAAAAAAAGGCCCTATCTAATACGATAAACAGCCGCTGATTCTTAAGGCGAGTGCAATCAGAAGTCTCAAGATTGCTGCTTCAGAAGTGAAGCATGTAGACATAAAGGAAAATATGCCAAAGTCACATAGACCAAGACGTGGAAGTATGCAGTATTGGCCTAGGAAGAGAGCTAAACGTTCTTATTCCAGAATAAGAAAATGGCCTAAAGTAGATGGAACTAAATTACTAGCATTCATAGGTTACAAGGCAGGCATGACGCATATAATTGCTCAAGACAACACAACTAATTCTTTAACAAAAAATCTAAAAATTTCAGTTCCGGTGACAGTTATTGAATGTCCACCTATATCTCCTCTTTCTATACGATTTTTCAAAAAAAATATTAACAATCAATCACAAATAATCTCAGAAATATTCAGTAAAAATCTTAACAAAGAATTAAAAAGAAAAATATTATTACCAAAAAAACAAAACCAAGAACCAAAAGAATATGATGAAATAAAAATTGTTCTATACACCCAACCAAAATTAATTGGTATAAAGAAAAAACCAGATGTTCTAGAAGTTGGTTTATCAGGAACAAAAGGAGAAAAATTAGTTCTAGCTAAAAAACTTTTAGAGCAAAAAGAAATAAAATTAGAAGAAGTATTCCAAGAAAATCAAATGTTAGATATTTCAGGAATAACAAAAGGTAAAGGTTACCAAGGAACAGTTAAAAGATATGGTGTTACAATCATGCAGCACAAAGCAGAGAAAAAGAAAAGAGGTAAAGCTAACTTAGGAGCATGGACACCAAAAAGAGTTTCATACAGAGTTCCGCAACCAGGTAGAATGGGTAACCATCAAAGAATAGAATACAACAAACAAATTCTAAAAATGAGTCAGGATCCAAAAGAAATCAATGTTAAAGGTGGTTTCTCAAGATATGGTGTAGTAAAAAATCCATATATCCTAGTTAAAGGTTCAATACCAGGTCCAGCAAAGAGAACAATTGTAATGACTTATCCAAGAAGAATAAATAAAACACAAAGTTTAGAGATTATAAAAATCTCAACTTCAAGTAAACAATGAAAGCAAATTATTTTGACACAAACGGGAAAAAAGTAAAGTCAATAGAGTTGCCAAAACAATTTAATGAAAAAGTTAGACCTGATTTAATTCACAAAGCAGTTTTGTCAATACAATCACATAAAAGACAGCCTTATGGGGCAAGTCCTAAAGCAGGTCAAAGAGCTTCTGCAGTTTTATCTCGTAGAAGAAGAAAATTTAGAGGTTCATATGGTCATGGTATCTCAAGAGTTCCAAGAAAAATTACATGGAGAAGAGGAACACAATTTGGTTGGACTGGAGCATTTGCACCATGTACTGTTGGTGGTAGAAGAGCACACCCTCCTAAAGTATCAAAGATTTGGGATAGAAAAATAAATATTAAAGAAAGAAAAAAAGCAATAAGATCAGCTTTAGCAGCTGTAGTAAATGCAGAAATAGTTAAGGAAAGAGGACACAAGTTCAAAGAATTACCTACAGTTATTGATTCTAAAATTGAAACTTACAATAAAACTAAACAATTTAAAGAATTTTTATTAAAATTAGGATTAAAAGATGAATTAAAAAGAGCTTCAATTAAAAAAGTTAGAGCAGGAAAAGGAAAAATGAGAGGAAGAAAATACAAAAAAAGAGTTGGCCCTCTAATTGTTGTTTCAAAACAATGTCCTTTAATGAAATTACAAAACCTTCCTGGAACAGAAATTGTTATTGTAAATAATTTGAATGCAGAACTTTTAGCACCTGGGACTATACCAGGAAGATTAACTATTTTTTCAGAAAATGCAATTAACACCTT
>CBFCXS010000188.1:0-1931 GCA_965602085.1 Candidatus Woesearchaeota archaeon | reverse complement strand
GTAATAACTAATCCACCTATAGGAGTGTATATTTCAAATGTTCCTTTATTTGCTGTAGTATTATTCCATATCACCATAAAATTTCCATTATCCAATGCTACTATACCAACACCAACATCTGCATCATCAGCCGTTAATTGCCATTCAGAAACTACTGAACTATTATCTTTTGTTTTTCTCACTTGAGCATACAACCCATTATTTGCATTCCAAGCTACAGCATAATTCCCATTATTCAAAACACATGCAACTATCTCATCATTACAGTTTGCAGTATTTCCTATAGAACCTGATACAGAAGATGTTCCTGTTGAATCTATTACTGCCATGTATCCTGTATTCGAACTTTGATCACTCCATACAATCATTACATTTCCTGCCGATACAGGAAGGGCATTAGTTTTAACCAATGCATTAGTAGGTGATAGTCCAATGTTTTCTAAAAATGACGCTGATATGCCCAACAGTCCTGTTGATAATGAACTTGATGAACTCAATGAACTTGAACTCAATGAACTTGAACTCAATGAGCTACTTGAGCTTGATGAACTTGATGTACTTGATGAGGATGAACTGCTTGAGCCACATCCTGTAATCAAACCAAACTTACCATCAACATGCTGATTAAAAGTCCATCCAAGATAATCACTTATAGCTTTATTCATTCTTGCCAAATTACCTGAAGTAGAAGCTGATTCGAATTCACCGAATAAATGATCACCCCTGATTATTCCATTCTTATCATCTTTAGACCAACTAATTATAAATTGTGTATCCCATGTATACCCTGTTCTTTCCGATCTAATATGATCTCTTACAAAGAAATCAAACACACCATTAACATCTGTAGTCAATGGTTGTGTTAAAATATTTTCATCTTCATCATAAACATTTAACTGTTGTGTTGGATTTCTATATTCATATAACCATATTGATGCATCAGTAATTGGAATACCTTCCTCATCCAAAAGCTTATACCAAATATGATTTAAGAACCCTCTATCCCCACCTGAACCATCTTCTCCCGATAAAGGAGTGCTTGATGAACTAGAACCTTGAATTTCTCCTAATGATAATATATCACCTGTACTACCAAATTGAACATATCCTGATGTATCTATAGTGGATGCATCATTTCCTGCAATCTGATAAGTTCTTATATTAGAACCTGTACTATATCTCCCAACACTATGTATTGCTGTACTTCCATAAAATGAAACTACATAGTTTTTAGATGAACTTATTGGAAAATCAGCAATGGGGTCTGAAAATTTATTAGAACCTGCTCCTACTGATGCACTTGGAATTCCATTATTAAATGTTACTTGAGTAGGAGTAGTAGCAAAATCATAATCACTTCCTGATGGGGATTGCTCCCCGATATACATTTCATCTATATTACCTAGAATACCAAAAGTCTTTAAATTTAATCTTGTTATAGGTGCATTAGATGAAATTTCAGAAAGAGGTATTACTACCCTAACCGTAACATCATTAATATCTTGATCTGCAAATGGGCTAAAAGGCCCTGTGATTGTTGTCCAAGTCATATGTTATCCAAAAATTGCCACTCTTACTGTAAAGTTATCCTCTAGCCATACCCTTGTCCAATCAGGATTAACAGACTCAATTCTTTTAGGTTGAATCTGATGATCATTATCGAACTTATGTAATCTGACTATTGGATAATAGTTATTAAAATTATGTCTTATGTCTTTATAATATAATCCACCTGATGTAGACCATGTTGTTATCCTTTCAGAATAAAATCTTGCCGCTGAAACATCCAATGGAGTAATTGAAGCTGTACTAGCCATTTAATACATTTGATATACAAACTTATTGCTTATAACTTTATTCTGTAAATTACTTAAATCAAAAAGCACAACAGAAAGAACAAAGAAAACAATATAAGACTCCGACACTCACGA
>CBFCXS010000187.1:0-1932 GCA_965602085.1 Candidatus Woesearchaeota archaeon | reverse complement strand
GAATAAATATATGAAAACTGAAGACGTAATTTTTATAACAAGTAGAAATAGGAGGCATAGTAATGAGACGTTTCTTAATTTAGCAAAATACTTTCCCCTTGATAAATTTAGAATTTTATTTGAGGGTATATTTACAAAGGCCAGTTTCGTTAGAAGATTAAAGTTGGATTTTTTTGTAGAAGATAGGGTAGATACTGTTATAGATATAGCGGGGAATAATCCAAATTGTGCAGTATTAATAATGGATAGACCTTGGAATAAAGATTGGGATGAAACTTTGTGGAATAATGTAACAAGAGTAAAGGGATGGAAAGAGATAATAGAGACGATAGAGACGTTCAAGTCATTTGGTTAAAAGCTAAAAAGCTTTTGAATCAGATTAATAGAATAAAGCATAGTACTTTATTTGCTGAGGAACTTTATTTATTTTGTAAGTATATTGATAATGAGTTAAATATGCCACTTAATGTTAATGACCTTATTAAAGAAAAGAAGATTAGATGTATACCATCTGATTTGGATAATATTGGATAATAAAATGGATAAAGAGAATGAATAAATGGACAGAATTAATGTTGAAAGGGGTGGGACTTGGTTTGGTTATTTTGGGTTTTATTCTTTGCTGGAAGGGAGCTTTGTTAGTCTTTATAGGTTATTGGATAGATAATGTTAGAAAGGAATATAGAAAAGAAGACAAAAAAAGGAGTTAAAATGAATCAGCAATTGATAGGACAAAAACCAATTAAGCAGCAAGTGAAAGTAGATTTGAATGATTGTGTAAGTTTGTTTTGCAGAAGTTGTAAAAAACTGGGTAAAGATAGGGATAAGTTTAAGGCCATAATAAGGTTTAAGGTGATACCGATGACTATGAGTCCTGATGGTAAGGAAAGGATGGTTTCTATGATCCAATATGTTTGCACTAAGTGTGGAATGCTCTTGACTAACGATAAAGGTGAAGTGATAAACAGGATTGAAGGATAATGGAAGATCCAAAGAAAGCATATAAACAATTTGTTAATAAATACCCAGATGTCTTTGAGAGAAGGGAAGCAATAAGTAATTGGTGTATTAAATGTCAAAAGCTTGAAAATCTGTCAAGGCAGGTTTGGAAGCTACTTGATATGTCTGAGGATAGTAAGTAATAATGGATGAGAAGGAAAAAGAATTAGCAAAAAAGTGTATTTATAAGATACGTAGGTTTCATAGATGCACTACATTAGGCTGGAAGGTTAGGAATAGGAATGATGCCTATATGCTATTAAAACCAAAGCTTGATCATTGGATATATAATTACTTTTATAAGAAGTTTATTACTTTAAGTGAAGATAAAAAAATGTCATTGGGCTGGGAATGTTTTGCTGACGTTATAGAGATATTTGATACAGATAGGTCTAGGCAGATAGTAGAGAAGTTTTTTCCTAATATGCATAAGCTGATTCTTTATAGATGTGCAAATTATTATAAGAAATGGTTAAAGGAAAAGGAACATAATAATTTAAGAAATGAAAAAGTCGATCCTGATAGTCTTCCTGAGTATGATAATAATGATATAGAATTCACATTTGAGTTTCATGAGTTTAGAAAGCATATAGAAGATCCTATGATGCGGGAAGTCTTGGATGATATGATGACCGGTAATTTAAAGAAGTTTAAGGGTAATGTTTATTTTTGGGGTCGACAAAAAAGTTTTAAAATAGCACTTTTGAACATATTAAAGTATCTTTGCACTGAAAATAAATGGGGAAAACCAAAGGGGGTATGATCATATGGGCATTATACTTAAGTTTCCATATTTGCTTTTTTCTTTTAAAATTAAAAATAGAAGGGAGTAAATATAATGAAAAATATAATAGTATGGATTATTGCTTTAACTATAGCTACAATTATTTTTATAGGGTTTCTTCTTGCTCTACCAGTTACAAATGTTAGCGC
>CBFCXS010000186.1:0-1937 GCA_965602085.1 Candidatus Woesearchaeota archaeon | reverse complement strand
ATTAATATATAAATGTTACTAAAAATTGATGGCTCCTATAGTATTAACCAATATAACTTGTGTGATGGTGATGATCCTTTATAATTCTTTTAGCTTTCTTTGATTTTTTAACTTCTTTTTCAACTTCTATTAATTCACTTTCTAATTCTTTAATTTTTAAATTTAAACTGAATTTTTGGTTTATAATTTTAAGAACTTCTTGAGCACTTTTAACTCCGAAATAATTTGGATGTGCAAATGTTTCTGCTAATAATGAAACTGCATTAATTTTTCTTTTACCTGCTAGACCTATTAGTAATCCTGACACTCCTATAATTGGTCCAACTACTTCATTTAGATTTCCTACTGAATATTTATTTTTATATTTTTTAATTATAGTATGATTTGTTCCTGTGCAATATACTTTTGGATGTTTAGGTACCTTTTCTATAGCTATACCACCTAAAGTAATTATTTCTTTTCCTTTGTGTTTTTGGAATATATCTAAAATTTTATCACAGAATTCATAACAAGTAACTTCATCCATTGGTTGTACATCTCCAACTAGGAATAAGAATGATTTGTTTTTTACTTTTTTATGGTATATTTCTATTGTTGGTAATTCTACTAAATTTTTTTCGTTAACGAAAACACAGTGTGGGAATTTGTAGGATGTGATTTCAAATATCTTCTTTGCCTTTAATTTGTCGACGATAAAATCTGTTGCTATCTTTCCTACATTTCCTATACCAGGCAATCCTTCTATTAGGATAGGTTTGCTTATTTTTTCATTTGATAGTTTTTCTATTTTCCACATTTTGTCTTTATCCTATATTTTGATAATCTTTCTTCTTTTTCTAATGAAAATTTTGCTGGTTTTATTGGTATTGTTTTTGTTTTACAATGTGTTTGCTTTAATGTGTATTCTTTGCATTTTGTACACATTAAGATGTTTTTTGCCATTCTCCTGTACCACCCAGATTTGTTATTTCTTTTACTAAGTTATCTGAGATTTCTTTTAAAATATTTTCTCCTATTTTATAATCTGGTGCTTTTATTTCTAGGCTATACTTAGGTGCACTTAAGTATATAAATTTAGCTTTGTATTGTTTCTTTTTTATTAAGTTGTTTGTGTTTTTGAAAGCTTTTTTTATGTGTTCTACTCCTTCTTTGCTGTGGTCCTGTAAACTTAATGTTGCTCTTAATTGTATTTCTGGAAGTTTTAATTTTTCTTTTATTGTTTTTGTTAAAGTTGTTATAATTTTTTTATCTAGTTTTAAATTTTTTAGTGCTTCTTTTTCATCTACTAATACCTCTTGGAAGAATTCATGTAGATTGTCATACTTTTCTAATATTTCTTCTCCTGCTTTTTGGTAAATGTCTTTTATTTTTAATTGCTTTCCTACAAATTCTAGTAATTTTTCTGATTTTACCTCTTGTTTGTGTTCCTTTAGTTTGTTAATTCTCTGCATCTTTGAAACTCTTCTTAATGAAAGGTCTATATGTCTTCTTTCTTGGTTAATTCTTAGAATTTTACAAACTATTGTTTTACCCTCTTTTACATAATCCCTAATATTTCTTATTCTTCCAGCTGCTATTTCTGAGATGTGAATCATACCTTCTAATTCTTCATATTCATCTAGAACTGCAAAGATTGAGTTGTGCAGAATTTTTTTAACAGTACAAAGAACTATTGTATCTTCTTCTGGGAATCCTTTTTTCTTATAAACCATTTATTCTAAAACCTCTAATATTCTTGATCTTATTCTTCCTTTTCCACCTCTAGGGTCTATTAGAGGGGTGTTGCAGACTAAGCAGTTAACTTTAGTAGATGGTTTTCCAAATACTATCTGCTCATTCTTGCATTTATTACATCTTACTTTTATGAATTTTGAACTAGGTTCTTTGATTTTCATAAGAAGTTTGTTTAGGATTTGGCTTTATAAAGGTTTTTATTT
>CBFCXS010000185.1:0-1946 GCA_965602085.1 Candidatus Woesearchaeota archaeon | reverse complement strand
TGATTGTCCTCATTTTCAAGAGTTGAATTCTGAATATTTTGAAGAGCTTTCTGAGTAAGATTTATAAAGTATATATTGAAGTATATATAGGACTAAAATGGGCGAAGAAGTAGATCAAAAAGGAATTACTGAAGTTGCTTCAGTTATGCACATTAGAGAGGCTTTTGCAGGTTGTGATAAAGCTAAAACAATTGTAGACCTTGCTAAGTTAAGAGAGTGTTATGATGAAATTAAATTTCACTATAAAAAAGCTAGAAACTCATTAGCTATAAATCATGACTTAGATAGGCAAAGGATATTAAAAAATAATTTGCTACCAGAAATTAAAGTTGTAGAAGGGAGACTTAGGGCTCAGGGGGATACAGAAATCTTGTCTCAATTAACTGTAAATATGGCTTTGGCTGAGGGTCTTTGCAGACTAATTTTGGGGGCTCAGGAGTTAAGTGGGAAAGTTGATGAGGCCTATAGAAGTGTAAAGGTTGTTCATGATAAAGCTTTAACTGCTTATAAGGTAGATCATACTTCTGTTGATATAGAAGAACTACATTGTTTTGTTGAAAAATTTAGTAGGGCTAGAGAAAAATATGAATTTTTGAAAAGTTCAGGGTAAAGCTTATAAGTAAATTATATAAGTATATTGTTAAAATGGAAAAATTAAAAATTTTGCGGAAGATTTAAACTGGATTTTTTGTTGTTTTATTTTTTATACCTGCTTCTATAATAGGTTTTTTTAGTGGGTTGTTTGGTAAAGAGTAAAACTTATAAGTAAGGTAGAGAGTAAATACTTGATTAAAATGCCAGAACAAGATTTAGATGAAATAATGAGAAGATTACCTGTAGCAACAACTAAATTATTATTAGATCAATTTGGTAAAATGTCTGCTTCTGAGGTTGTAGGTTATATGTTAGAGCACCCAGAAGATGAAGGTGTTCAAGAGTATTTATTAAAACATATATCTCCTGAATTTGCAGGACAAGTTACTGCTGAATTTGAAAGAAGACACAAAGAATACGTAGCTGAAACAACTCCCCATCATGCTTATGATTATGAGTAATTCTAGTTAATCTTTAAAATTTCTAGGTAAAAGGTAAAGAAATTATTTATTTTAATATTTTACTTTTTAGTGTGCTATAACTTCTATTTTTTGTGGTAATACTGCTTTCTTAGTTAATTCCCAATCTAATTTTATTAATAATTTAACATTAGAATTTTCAGTGTTTAATTTGTAGTAATCAGATTTTCCTACTTTTCTTGTTTTAATAATAAATTTATCCTTGATCATTTGATTAAAAAATATTTTAAGGGAATTATAACTAATATTGCTTCCTCTGGCTATTTCTGTTATAGGATAATCAAAAAAATTATTTTCAATTAAAAAATCCCATACTCTTAATTTAGGGCTATCTCCAAATTTTTTAAGGAATATTGATTTATTTTTCATATTATACTACTATAAATACTACTATTTAAATCTTAATTAATCTTTAAAATTTTAATTGTGAAAATTAGTGCTTTTCCAGCTAAAGGATGGTTAAGGTCTAAGGTTGCATTGTTGTCTTTGATTTCTGTAAGTTTTGCCTGGATCATACCTTGGCTTGTTTGGAATGTTAGCATGTCTCCTATTTTTGCGTTGTCTGGGATTTTATCTTTTGGTATTTCTTGTATTCTTGTTGGATCAGGTTGTCCGTAAGCTTGTTCTGGTGGTATAGTTACTGTTTTTTCCTGGTTTAGTTCCATATCCATAACTGCTTGTTCAAAGCCTTGTATTACTTGGTGCTGTCCTACTGTGAATTCTAGTGGTTCTTTGTTTTTGTTAGTGTCGAAGATGGTGTTGTCTTCTAGTTTACCTGTGTATTCTACTTGTATTTTGTCTCCTTGTTTTACTTTCATAGTTTGACATCCTGCTAACAATAGTATTAATAGTATTGTTAGGATTTTCATTTAA
>CBFCXS010000184.1:0-1955 GCA_965602085.1 Candidatus Woesearchaeota archaeon | reverse complement strand
TGTGATACCTCTGGTAGTCCTGGAAGTGATACTTATGGAAGTATTTCTGGAAGTCCTAGTATGACTAAAGTAATGGATGGAGTACCAGCATTTAGTGGTGAAGCTCAACGTCCAGAAAACGGTAGTGATCATTACTATATCAAAGTTGGTGTTGCATATGCACAACAAACTGTAGCAGGTGTAGCAGGTGGATATGGATGGGCTGTTCCTAATGTTACGGGCAATCCCGATGAATTAAGAGATGGGGCTGAAATATGTATGACAGTAGCTATAAAACCTGCTGTTGGGGGTGGAGGTGGAGGGGGAACCTGCACCTGCAATGCTATTTGTGATAATGATTGTGGTTCTAATCAGATATGTACAGGTCATGTACCTGCTTGCTCTAATGATTTTACATTTTATTGGACTCCTGTAGCAGGATCAACAATTATTCTTGCAGATCATCTAAGACAATTAGAACAAGCAATTCAAACAGAAAGATTGGATACAGGTAGAAGATATACTTCTGGTGAACCTGCTTATTGTACAACTCATACACCAGGAGACCTTGCTTGTACAAATAATGCATTTGCAGGATATGCATTTGGTGGTGGAGCAGCAGAAGACCCAATTTTAGCATCTCATTGGGATGATATAAAAGATGCCAATAATGAAGTAGTTACAAATAGTGGGTATGGGTCTGCAATAACAGCTAATTTTATAGCAGATGGAATTATCTATGCAGTTGATGTTTTAGAACTTCAAACAAGAATAAACGTAACTAGAAGTGTATGTATCTGTGATAGTCATTGCAATTGTGATCCTACTGATTGTGGTTGCAACGGTGAATGTCCATCAGATGATTACACGTATTATTACTATCCATAAAGATGTAGGAGATAAAATGTTATGCCTTCAATATTCAATGTTCAATTATCAGAACTAGGTACAGTTTATCAGGTTACTAATGTTATCTTATCAGATGCAAAATATCTTTTAATCAATGCAAAATATGTAGCTTTGCCGAATCAAGTAGCTATCATACTCAAAAATGAGTTAACTCAAGGCAAATATATAACAATAGAAAAAGATTTAATTGATAATCCTAAAAGTAAAGATATTCCCTTAGAAGATTTTAAAATAGAGGAACCAATTGAACTTAATATGATAAAATCTGCTGCAAGGGCTAAAGTTCATCAAAGAATATCCGGTTATACAGCTTTACTTACTGCTTATGATATCTTTGAATTTTTTATGATAACCGGAAAGCTTCAAGCACTAGGGTTTAATGTATTAAATGACTCCAAAAAAGAAGAAATTTATCTTGAAATTATAGAAACAGGTAATGAAGATATCATTACAGACCTTGAAAGATTTCTTGAAATTAAAGATGTGTTTGACAATATGATGAAAAAATATAGGGGTCTTAAACAATATTTTAGAGAAATTGATGAGTGTGATAGTAAAGATGAATTAGATGAAGTAGTGAAATCCAATAAGGGATATTTAAATTAATCCCTAAAATATGTGATGAAATATCTTGTGATCGGTCACAAATTTGGTGCTCTTGGACGTGGAGGATATCACGTATCAAAGAGATTTTGTGATGAGCATTCGGAATATTGTGAATTTAGAGAAGATAGAAAAGTAAGAAATCTTGAAAGACTAAATGAGCAATATAGAAGACTCATATTTAGGACACAAGTACCAAAATGTTATAATCAACCTGTCAATTTTGTTAGATTAAGAAAAATTAATCATATATTTTATTTGAGAGCAAGATACTTTAACTCATTGTACAATAACTGTACTAATGGGTTTTATTATTATAAGACACATAGGGAATTTAATAATTACATCCCTATGATAACTGACTTCCCGAAACTTCCAATACCTAAAGAAGAATGTTGGGGGTTTTATGTAAGAGAATGGTTGACTCCTGATTCATTTGATTGCTTTTGTGATTTATTAGATAG
>CBFCXS010000183.1:0-1976 GCA_965602085.1 Candidatus Woesearchaeota archaeon | reverse complement strand
TCATTTGAATATATCCTCAAAAGCCTTGTCTATCTTCATAATAATTTCTTCTTGTTCATCCATTTTAGTTCCTTTAATCTGAAATAAAGCATTTAATTCTTCTTCTAACCAGTTAACTAATAATTTAACATCACTTACTTTAATATGCGGTTCTTTAAACAATATCTTTACAACTTCCCACTTAGCTCCATCAATATATTCTTTTACTATTTCTATTTTAGGTTTATTCATCTTCAAAACCCATCTCCTTTAAAACTTTTTTTCCTAATTTTGTATTTCCTCTTACTTCAAAAACAATTACATTTAAAGTCATAGGTTTGTTTCCATAAGGTTTCCAAGTTAACATTCTTGACTTTTCAGGAAGCTTATAAAACATCTTCAAAAATCTTGTTTTTGGTCTCATAATGTCCTCTTTAGTTGTTTTAACTTATTCCTAATAGAATCATCACATTCCTTTTGTCTTTTCTCTAAATCTTTCATTCTTTCTCTAAGTTTAATTAAATGTATTTCACTAATCTTTATCACCCTTGATTGCCTGTTTGCATTTTCTTATAGCAACATCTAACCTAATCCAATTAGTATGTTGTTTGTTTAATATCCCTTTTACAGATAATCTTTTTAGTTCTCTTTCAATATCCATATTAATCACTCCTTTCTAAGATTATCTTGCTTACTTACGCATAGTTTAATGTTAAACTCATTTTATTCTGCGTTGTTTCGCATAATCTTAGCTCTTTTTGATTGCCTTCTTAATTGCAAATTTGATAATATCATAAACTAAATTACCTAAAAAAACACAACCTGAAACTATTAATACACCAAGTAAATTTTCATTCATTCTTAACCTCCTAACACTTCTTGTTTCTCCTTGAAGGCACATTTGAATATATGTAAACCTGTTTTTGGTTCAACACAATTATTTAATATCTTAACTTGTAATCTTTTAGTTAAATTAAATTTATCAAAACTATAATCATATCTTTTACATTTATCTAAAATTAATTCATCATCAGTCATCCTAATAATCATACGTTTTTCTTCTTTATGATTTGGAATAATAAAATTAGACCAATAATAATGATTTCCAACTTCAAAAGGTTTTTTTAATGGATCATAATAACTAATAACATTTTCTACAACCCATTTCCCTTTAAACCAATGTTCTAAAAAAATTATTTCCTGATATAATTTCATATCGGGATAGGGGGTTGTTTTTCCTTCTTGAATATTACATAATAATCTCATACGACTATGTGTTGGACATGGTGGAGAACTCCATATAAAATCGAATTCTTTATAATGTTCCAATAGATACTGGTGTGCATCAGCAACTATAACTTTATCTTCTGGAAAGAAATCCTGATATATCTTAGCCATCTCTGGATTATTCTCAATAGCAGTAACTTCATGTTCATCTCCCCAAAGTTTCCTATTTCCACCAATTCCTGCATATAAGTTAAGTATTTTCATTTAACATCCTCAAAAGCTTCATCTATTAATTCAATGATTCCATTTGGTGTCCAGATTTCTTGGTCTAATGGTAAATCCTTTTGTGTTTTTTCTTTCAACCATTCAACTGCTGATTTAACTTGTTTCTTTGAATATCCCCAACTGTTATTATCCTTACATTCTCCATAAGATTGTTTTCTTGTTAATGGTTCTTTTTT
Source organism: Candidatus Woesearchaeota archaeon (assembly GCA_965602085.1). Taxonomy (GTDB): domain Archaea; phylum Nanobdellota; class Nanobdellia; order SCGC-AAA011-G17; family JACPIM01; genus CBFCXS01. Next base: position 309 of record CBFCXS010000183.1, on the reverse strand, counting down.
GATTTCTTCTTCTGACATTTTAAAATACCTCTAAATATTTTATATCCTTGACTTTCTCCATCTCTAATTTGTTTATCTAAAAAAGAGTCATTCATTTCTTTGCTAATCCAACATCTATATATTCCTGGAAAAGTAAGACATAACCAATCTAATAATTCATCTCTACGTAAATTACTGTAATCTTCAAATAAACTAACTAACATATCTAAAGAATACTCATTGAAAAAATCCCATTCTTCATCGAATTTTTTCACCTGATCTTCACTTGATGATTTAAAATAAGATGAACCATCATATTCGGCTTCAATT
>CBFCXS010000182.1:0-1985 GCA_965602085.1 Candidatus Woesearchaeota archaeon | reverse complement strand
TTTTCATCAATGCTCATGTGATGAAGCTAAAACATTAGTCCTTGAAAGATTAGGGCAAGAATTGGGGATATTATGAAAAAAGAAACTATAATAGAATGGTTGAAATTTTTCGGGTGTCTTTTGGGTATTCCATATGGATTGTTAATAGGACATGTGATAACACAAATATTGGAGAAAGTATGAATTTATTTCTTGAGGATGTTTTTAATGCTACCGAATCAAATTGTAACTATGTTTTTATGTTTGGGAACCCAATTGACAACAGGAGACCCAAATACAGAATATGGAAAAAGATGCATGATGAAGGTAGGCTGAAATGTAAATGTTGTGGGAGTCCTGTCCATAGGGTCAAGCTTGTTCCATGCAAGGGAGCAGGGAGCATTCACAAGCCAACAGAGAAAATCAAATACACCTTTAAGCTGTACAGTAAGGATGGTGGGGAAATGACCTTTGATCATTGGATACCCAAATCATTCCTGAAGAAAAGGAGTTTACATTGGAACTGCCAAAATAATCTTGTGCTGATGTGTAAGAAATGTAATAAATTCAAAGCTGATATGGTGCCTTATAATTGGATTCAACAGTATGTAAAAATGTATTAAGGATTGAATCATGTTTAAAAGAACTGTCAAATGTCCACATTGCAATTCAGTATATACAAAAAAGCTGATACCTAAGAACCTGAAATACTGTATCAGATGTTCAAAAAGAGTACGAATTTCAATGACAGAAATTGTTCAAGTATTGTATAGTGCAATTTTCTGTTGACAAACGATATGAAAGGATGATAAGATGCAAGTTAGAATTCTTTTTAAAAACAAAACAATCGAAAAAATATATGAAGAAGTAAGAATAATCAATTACAATTACAATGGTGTTGGTGATATCCAAATCGAACATGGGAAGTATCAGGTGGATTACAGTTATATTGATATCAAAACAATCGAAAGGATGAGTGTGATCTAATGAATGCCGAAACCCTTATAAGAGTAGTGGTAAGTTTTGTTAGTGGTGTTTTGTTTTATTGGATTGTCTTAAGGCCGATTTTAAAACCTGCTTTATCAAGGATGAATTTCAACAGGAGACTTAATAAAAGAATTAAGATATTGAAGAAAGCAGGTATTATAGTTGAAATGCCCATCAAAGACCCTAACCTATCTCAAGAGGAACTTGAGTTGCTTCAGTCTGATGAGATTCCTTTAGAAGAACACATTTGGAAATACTATCAGATGTATTGCAAGAAGTTTGAAATGGATAATTCTGATACTTGGACTACATTGAAACCTATGCCATTTGAGGATTGGGAAAAACGTGCCAAGACTCCTACCAAACGGATTCAACCCAAAGAAGGGGATTTTGGTTTTCAGGTAGCAGGTGGGTATCAATATATTATTCCTATGACATGTGATACAATGATAGGAATGCCACCTATGCAGGTATACATGAGACACCATGACTATGCAGGTATGGTGGAAGCAGATAACCAAAGTTTTGTAGAGGAATTGGAAAGTGCAGAAACAGAATAATATCATTTATATTGATGATTACAAATCATGTAACACTTGTATGTATAATGGGGAAAGAGGATGTGTTATTATTGGGATAGTTAAATGTGGTGAAAAATATAATTGGGCTTTATGGAATAAGGGGAAAAAATAATGTATGGAATTTTAGTTATAGGAACAATCTTTCTTATCCTAACAGGATACGGTGTTACAGGTGGATACCTTGCCGCTAAACGTGATACTGAATGGCATCAGGCATTAGTATTCTCTTACTTTTGGCCTATAATTCTTGTAAAGGAATGGAGAAATGGTAAGAAAAATACTATGTAATTTTTTTGGTCATAAACCACCTGTATATGCTAAAAAAGGATGGTATTCTCCCGGTGAAGAATATGCTAAAGTAGATGGTAACATTGTTACAGATGGTATAGACAGAAAACATACAACAGTAAGTTCCATATGTCCACGGTGTAATGAAAC
>CBFCXS010000181.1:0-2005 GCA_965602085.1 Candidatus Woesearchaeota archaeon | reverse complement strand
CAAGATATTGGAAATTCCACCTCTTGATCTTTCATCTTTAACCTTAATTCTTCCGAACTATCCACTATAAACCATTCAGGAATGTCTATTCCTGCCTTCTCAATTGTGTTTAGACATGATTTATCGAAAAAGGTAGGTATGGAATAGGATAAAGCTTCATAGTACCTGTTAGCAAGGTGTGAGTACTCTGTATGTGTCCTTTCATCCTCTATATAAAGGCTGTTTTTATAATCAAATAGAGTATCTTTCGTCCCATACCAATTAAGCCTATCAACCCATAGAGCATTAATACCCTTGCTAGTGAACTTTATTACATTTTTCTTTGAAGTGGATACCGGAAAGTCTCTGTCAAAATATTTCCTGAAATACTTATCCCTGCCCTGTCTCCATGCCCCAAAATATACAACATCCCTTCTATAATCGTCTTTGACATTAAAAAAGGATGATACCTGATTGAATTTAGGTGGAACTAAAGGTTCAAAACATAAAGAATTTAAATTGCAAACATACCATTGATCAATATACTCATTGCCCGTAACAACTTTTGAATGTTCAGGTTTATGATTAGCTATCACATTATACTGTCTATCATATTTTTTACATAAATTCCATAAAGAGGTAGGTTCTCCTAAGTTATAGTCATTAGTAATATACCATAGTTCAGGTGAATCTTGTTTTAGAATATACTCTATGAAATGTCTTGACTTTGAATACTTGGAAGCATGAACAAAAACAATCTTATTATACTTCTTACCCTCTATCAAATGCTTTGGCAAAGTAACCAAATCTGCATCAAAGATTTCCTTGAGCAGGAGAGAATTTCTAAGATGCAGATTGAATACTTTCTTCTCATTGATTTCAGCATTATGACTATCTATAATCAGCATTCAGATACCATACATCTCATATTGGCAAAACTTACAGTATAGTCATATAGATGGAGTCCTTTAGAAGTGCATATCATTTCCCCCTGCTCCACTCCTATTTCACTTGCCATATGCTCTTGAAGCATAGATATACCTGCTAAATTTGCAGGATACCCACTCCATAAATCCCATGATCGAAAGTATGGATAAAAATGCAGCTTACCATCTTGAATCCTAGTGTCAATATGTCTTAAACATGGTGGATCAAGAAGCATCATATCCTTTGGTTCAGCCACTTGTAGACACATTTGATTGTTCCTATGTCCATGATTCTTATAAGTCCAACAGGCCATATCCACCTGATTAAAAAATTTCACCAAAGAGAGTACCATGCTTTCCATTGGAGTCCCTGAATAATGTTTAAAGATAGTTCCCTGATTGGCAACCAACATATCACATTCCCACTTTTCAACCTTAACCTTATGTAGCCTTTGCCCGTAAGTATATGACTCCCCTTCAGCTATCTCACTGGCTAACAAATAAGGTGCATACTGAACCAAATAATCTTCAGTAACAGGTGGTGGAATATCCATACCTTCAGGCATCTTTGGTATTAAGGGAAGACCCGAAACAACATCTCTTTCAAAAGGTCTTGTAATATGAGCAACTACAAAATCAAATTCCTTTCGTGTACTTCCTGCAAATGACCCCTCATCAATCTTAAAATCTCTACCATGCTCAAGAGCATTATAGACAAGTTGAAACCATGAATCATCTAATGTTGTAGCTTCAATATTGATAATCTTTTGCTTCATCTTCCCCCCTTTATGTATTTAACCCCTTATTGAAATTTGGTCTATTAACATTATCTGCCTTTCCCATTGTAGGAATTGCTGCCCCTTTTGGTGGAATGATAATCCCTGATTCATGTGCTCTTACCTGCTTGCACCAATTCTCATAAGCATCTACCATCCTGCTATCCGGTTCTGAATCAATCAATACAGAAGCAGGATTCATAGTAATATCCTTACTATAATCTGAAAAAGGCATCAGTTTCCCGAAACCTATTTGATTTGATTGCCCCCCTGCTTGCTGTGGTGGAATAGGTACTATTACAGCAGGATATTGAATAACATACA
>CBFCXS010000180.1:0-2008 GCA_965602085.1 Candidatus Woesearchaeota archaeon | reverse complement strand
TATTGACAAAGTGGACACTATAAAAAAAGAAAAGAAATGAGAAAAAATGACAAAGGAACATTCATTGAAGTGTTCAGTAAAAAGGCTGCAAACATCGGTGCAACTTGCAGAGCAATTGGAATTTCAAGACAGACATTCTATAATTGGAAAAATGATGACCAAGATTTTGCAGAAAAGATTTTCAATGCACAAGAAGATTTACTTGACAATGCAGAATCAAAGCTGCAGGAACACATCAACAATGATGACAAGATTTGCACAATGTTCTTTTTGAAAACAAAAGGAAAGTCAAGAGGTTATTCAGAAAGACAAGAAATTGAACACCAAGGAAAGAATGTGAACATTGAAATCCAACTTGAAAAACCTGAATGAAACCACAGTTGACAAAACAACAGAATGAATGCATGTGGTATTTGTTGAATGATGACAAGACAACTGAAGTCTTGTTTGGTGGTGGTGCAGGTGGTGGAAAATCATTCATCCTTTGTGCGTATGCAATCACAATGTGTTTGAAGTATGAGGGCATCAGAGGATTGATTGGAAGGTCTAAATTGGACACATTGAAGAAGACAACACTGAACACATTTTTTGATGTCTGTGGTCAATGGGGATTGGTAAGTGGTGAACACTACACATTCAACGGACAATCAAACATCATTTCATTTTACAATGGATCAGAAATCATTTTGAAAGATTTGTTTCTTTATCCATCAGACAGGAATTTTGATTCACTTGGTTCACTTGAAATTACATTTGCTTGTGTTGATGAATGCAACATGATTGTTCAGAAAGGTGTGCAAGTTCTTGCAAGTCGTATCAGATACAAGTTGGATGAATTCAATCTTGTACCAAAGATATTGATGACATGCAATCCTGCAAAGAATTGGGTTTATTCTGATTTTTACAGACCATGGAAAGATGACAATCTTCCAAATCACAGGAAGTTCATTCAGACATTGGTTGATGACAATCCATTTGTTTCAAGACATTACAAAGACCAATTGAACAAGTTGGACATTGTGTCAAAACAAAGGTTGTTGTTTGGTGATTGGGAATTTGATGAAACCAAAGATTCATTGATTGAATTCAATTCAATTTCACACATGTTCAATTTCACAGAAAAGTCAAGTGGTGAAATGTTCATCAGTTGTGATGTTGCAAGGTATGGTGCAGACAAGACTGTGGTGATGCTATGGAAAGACCTATCAGTCAAGAAGATTGTTGTTCTTGAAAAGTCATCAGTTGTTGAGGTTGCACAATTAGTTCAGGATTTGATGAATGAATACAGTGTCAGAAGTTCACATGTCATCATTGATTCTGATGGTGTTGGTGGTGGTGTTTCAGACCTATTGAAAGGAACAAAATCATTTGTGAATAATGCAAGACCATTGATGAACCAAAACTTCAACAACATCAAGTCACAGTGTTTCTTCAAACTTGCAGACCTTATCAATGCAGGTGAATTGTCTGTGAATTGTCCTGATACAAGAATTCAACAATTGATTGTTGATGAATTGTCAGTCATCAAAAGGAAAGACATGGACAAAGATGGAAAGATGCAAATCATTCCAAAAGACCAAATGAAAGATTTGATTGGAAGGTCACCTGACTTTGCAGATTGTTTGATGATGAGGATGTTTTATGAATTGAATCCAAATGTTGGAAAATACTTTGTTCAATAGGAACAAACTAAAAATTGAATTTTTATATTTAAAAAAAAGAAATGAAGACAATCACAATCACAGACAATGACAAGGTGTTCAATTACACAATTCCTGAAACATGGAAACAAGTGTCATTGGCACAATATCAGAAATTGATGTCAGTTGAAATGGATGAAATGACTGAACAACAATTGATGTTTCATTTGATTGAATCATTGATTGAAATTCCATCACAAAAGATTGTGGATTTGAAAAAGTCAGATGTTGAAGAAGTTTTCAAACATTTGATGGAACTTGCAAAATCTAAACCATCAGAACATTTGAATTTGATTGTTGAAATTGAT
>CBFCXS010000179.1:0-2011 GCA_965602085.1 Candidatus Woesearchaeota archaeon | reverse complement strand
TACCATTATCTAACTCAGAAAATAGGGGTATATAAACTTAACTTTTCTTCTCATATCTGTCTTTATCTCTACCATAACATTTATCCATAACTCTAGAAAAAGATTCATTTAAATCAATACCCAAAGAATTAGCCATACAAACAATGGTAAAAATTACATCCCCCATCTCATCTCCAACCTCTTTCAAATCTTCTGTAGGTTTTTTCTTTTTAGGGCCCCACCTATGATTTACCTCCCTAGCTAGTTCACCAACTTCTTCAGATAATCTTACTGTAATCTCATGAGGTTTCCAATAAGTTATTTTATATTGTTGAACCCAATCATCCACCTGTTTTTGAATAATTTTAAAAGGCATATAAAACTTAAAGCCAAAGTAATATATAATTATTTCTCTACTACTTCAACACTTTTAATTTGTAACACACCAGAATAAAGCTCATCCATTTTCTTCTCAGAATCAATAATCTTCAATCTCTTCTTAAACAATTTACAATTCAAAACAAATGTCTCCATCTCTCCACCTTCACCAGCAATTGAAATCCCTTTCAACCTTTTCATCTCACGCAAATCTTGCAGACATTTAGCATCTAACCTGCGCCCCAACCAAGAAGAATCAAAACCATCAGCAGCCACAGCAACAATTACAATCTCAAAATTACTCAAAACTAAATCATGCATATAATAATCTTCATCTTTATCCCAAATTGGTGCAACTAATTCCAAACCCAAATCAACACAAATCTTCTTAACTCTCTCCCTCTGATAATTACTTTTTACAGCACCGCAAGATATACCTTCAATCTTATACCTAACTTTAGCTAACTCTATAGCATTCTTCAAATCCTCAACTTCCTCTTCCTTAACACCAGAACTTGGCATAGAAATCAAAGGAATTGAAGCACATTCAGCTTGTTTTTCAACTAAATTAATATTAGGTGTGTGATACATATAAGAATCCTTTTTAGCAGATTTTATAGCTATCAAACAAGCTATATCATTCTTCTTACTAGCTATGTAAGCCGAATACCAGGAATCTTTCCCACCAGAGATTAAACAACCTATTCTCATAATAATCTAAGAAAACACCAAATATAAAAACCTACCTAAAGCTTATTTTCAAATATATTAATTATTTGGGATATTATCATTGTAGTAAAATAAATATTATAAATTGATAATTCAATCAAATCATATCCTTTAGCAAATCCATAAGTAATTAAAAATATAGTAAAAAAGAACGCTAACGCATTTAATATATCTTTTAATTCCATTTTATGTAATAACTTTAATTAATAAAAGTATTATCCCTATTATTGCTAAAATAATTCCTATAATACCTAACGCATTTAGAACAAACTTTCCTTTTGACATAGTATATACCTATACTCTGAAATATAAAAATCTACCTAAACTATATTTTAGACTCCAGAAAAGCTTTTAAAGTATATACTGGAGTATATATGTAAGTTAAAATGGAAAGAAATGAATTGGTAGAAGGAATAGAAAGGTTACATGAAGAATTAGGTGATAGATTAACAGAAGAAGCATCTGAATTCCTTTCTAACAGAGGGGATATAGATAGTCTTGAAGGTATTTATAGAAGATTGGGTATACAAAGACAATTGAGAGACTTACCTAGTAAAAAATTAGAAAGGAAATATAAATGGGAATTAAGAAAAGCCATATGGAAATTAAGATTATTAAATTTATTTGTTGGTGATGAGACTCTTATGAATGTTGCTGATAGAATTGAGGATAGAATGTATGCTTTTAGAGAAGAAGACTCATATAGATATATAGAAGAAGGTTACAAGACTAGTGAAAAATTACTAGATTTAGAAATAGAATACCTTAAGGCACATGATCAAAGATTAGCTATAAGATTTATGATGTAAAAAGTAAAATACTCTAATCTTATTCTAATACATTTTACCAAGTAACCAAAATAAAAAAAAGAAAAAAGAAAAAAAGAACTACTTACAAGTTCTTCTTCATTTCCTTAAGGAATCCT
>CBFCXS010000178.1:0-2020 GCA_965602085.1 Candidatus Woesearchaeota archaeon | reverse complement strand
TTACATCATACCAGGAGGCATACCCTGCGGTGGCATTTGTGGCATATCTTTTGCTCCACCAGATGCAATTACATCATCTATTCTTAGAATTAATTCTGCCACTTCTGATGCTGAACTTACAGCTTGTGTTTTAATTTTTAATGGCTCAATGATATTATTTTTCCATGCATCTACTATTTTACCTTTGAAAACGTCTATACCAGCCCATTTTTCTTTTTTATCATGCTTATTTTTTAACTCTGTTAACATATCAATTGGGTCTAAACCTGCATTTTCTGACAATGTTCTTGGTACAATTTCTACTGCATCTGCAAAGGAACTAACTGCTAATTGTTCTCTACCTGATAATTTGTTTGCATAATCTCTTAATTGTTTTGCAAGTTCTACTTCTGTTGAGCCTGCGCCACCAACTACTTTTCCTACTTTTACTGCTGCTTTAATATCTCCCAATGCATCTTTAATTGCTCTTTCAACTTCATCAACTACATGTTCTGTTCCGCCTCTAATTAATAATGTAACTGCTTTTGGGTTTTTACAATCTTGGATGTAAGTTAAATCTTCATCTCCAACTTTTAGTTCTTGTACTAATCCTGCATAACCTAATTCATTTAATTCATCTAAGGATGATAAAATTGGAGCACCAGTTGCTCTTGATAATTTTTCCATGTCTGATTGTTTAACTCTTCTTGCTGCGTATATACCTTGTTTAGCTAAAAAGTGTTGAACTAAATCATCTATTCCTTTTTGACAGAAAACTACATTTGCTCCTGATTTAATTATTTTTTCTGCTATAGTTTTAAGCATTTGCTCTTCTTGGTCTAAGAATGCTTGCATTTGTTCAGGTGCGTTGATTTCTATTTTTGTATCTGTTTCTGGATTTTTAATTTCTAATGCCATATCTAGTAATGCAATTTTTGCTTTTTCAATTTGTTTTGGCATTGAGGAGTGGACTCTTTCTTTGTCTATAACTATACCTTTGATTAATTCTGAGGATTCTATTGAAGAACCTGTTCTTTTTTCTATTTTTATATTTTCTAAATCTATTTCATCTCCTTCTGCTATTTGTTTAACTGCTTTAACTGCTAAGTCTGCTAAAAGTTCTTTAGATGATTCTGCACCCTTGCCTGTCATTGCAGTTTGTGCAATTTGTTTTAGTATGTTTGTGTCATTAATTGTTACATCTTCTGCTATGTTGTTTAATATTTCTAATGATTTTTCTGAAGCTAATCTGTAACCTTTAACTATAACTGTTGGATGAATGTTTTTATCTAATAATTGTTCTGCATTTTTTAGTAATTCACCTGCTAGGATTACAGCTGTTGTTGTTCCATCACCAACTTCATTTTCTTGTGTTTTTGCAACTTCAACTATCATTTTAGCTGCTGGATGTTCAATTTGCATTTCTTCTAAAATTGTTACTCCATCGTTAGTTACAGTAACATCATTCATAGAATCCACTAACATTTTATCCATTCCTTTTGGACCTAAAGTTGTTCTTACTATTTCTGCTACTAATTTTGCAGCCATAATATTATTTCTTTGTGCGTTTTTACCTGTATCTCTTTTTGTTTCTTCTGGCATTATGAATATTGGTTGGGTTTGGTTTGTCATTTTATACCTCTACAAGTTGTCTTAAATTTTTTTTTACTCTAATAATTGGAAGATAATCTTTGTCAAATTTTATAGATATTCTATGATCTGTATCTTCTATATCTGCAGTTAGAACTTCTAATAATTCTAAATTTGCTTCTGTGAATAATCTTTCATGATCCTCAAGTGGTCTAGCATACTTTGTTCCATTTTTTTCTAAATCTAATTTATCCCAAGCGATAGCATAATTAGGCCAAAGTTTACTACCTAAGTGGGTTTCTATACCAAATTCACTTCTTAATTCTTCTAGATATTGGTTCATTTTTAATATATAATTAGGAGTATAATTATTAGAATTCTATTTATAAAGGTTGCTATTTCTAGGAGAATATATTTAAAGGCCTCTCTTTTAGAGAAACTGATGCAAATT
>CBFCXS010000177.1:0-2023 GCA_965602085.1 Candidatus Woesearchaeota archaeon | reverse complement strand
AGTATAGAGAAAGCTAATAAATTTTTCTATGATAACCATATTGAACCTGAAGAATGCAATGAGTGTGTTGCTTCTTCATGTCTAAGGTGCAATGTTAAGAAATATGAAGAAAGTGATAAAGAGACCTTTAAGGAAAGGTGGTTCGATTATCCTGCACAAGTACAGTTATGTGAATATTATAAATTAGTTGGGAAGATAGGTGCCGCTTTAAAGAATCTAATTAGGGAGTAAAAAATGGCAATTACAGTTATTGGTGTAGAAAAATCAGGAAATAACTCATATATTGGGAATCCCCAAAGTGTAACAGTTAACAAGCCAAGTGGAGCAAATGATGATTTGATGGTTGCTGTTATTGCAGGATATAATGTTCAATATTCAAGAAGTGGATGGACAAGAATTGTCAATCAAGCCTATGTTGATAATATAGATAGGCGTGTAAATGTACTTATAAAAAGAATGACAAACTATGCAGGGGAACCATCAACTTTTACATTTACAGCTTCAACTTATCCTGTTGCTCAAATTGTTTGTTTCTCATTGAGGGGAGTTTATTTTGCAGACCCCGGATATCAATTTACCCACATTGGAAATGATTACAATGTTACTAGAACAATACCGGGTGTTACAACTCTTAATCCAAATACCTATGTTTTCTATATTCCACATTGGGTACAAGTAACTCCTAATGATAGTGGTGGAGACCCACTTGGTTCATGGATAAGCAATACAGGAGCAATAACAGATGTATATGTTGGAGCAGGATGGAATGCAACTACTCCATCAGCCCCTTATTCTAGTGGTAATTCATTTAATGTAGGATTTGCTGTTGGTTATTTACTACAAGCAGTAGCAGGTTTATCTCCAACTACATCTTGGACAAGAGATAATTCTTATGGTGGTAATTCAATGGGAATTGCTCTTGCTATTAACTCTGAAGCAGGTGGTGGGCCACCGGGATGTACTTGTAATGCAATTTGCGATAATGATTGTGGTTCTAATCAATTATGTACAGGTCATGTTCCTACATGTATCAATACATTTCATTTTTCATATCTTCCTTCTACAAGTTTAATTATCTTAGCAAATCATTTAGCACAATTAGAATCTGCAATTAATTTAGAAAGAGCAGATTTAGGAAGAAGATATAATGCAAGCGAACCTGCTTATTGTACCACTCATACACCCGGCAATTTAGCCTGTACTGCAAATGAATTTGCAGGTTATCCATTTGGTGGGGGGGGAGTGGGAGACAGAATTTTAGCTCAACATTGGGATGATGTAAAAGATGCCAATAATGAAGTAGTTAATGATAGTGGATGGGGTTCTCTAGTAACAGCCAATTTTATTGCTCAATCCGCTGATGTAAGTTCAGGTAAAATAGATAGTGTCATTAAAGCAGTCGATGTTATAGAATTACAAGACAGAATAAACGTAACAAGAAATTCATGTATATGTGATAGTCATTGTAATTGTGACCCTTCAGATTGTGGTTGCAATGGTGAATGTCCATCACATAGTTATTATTACTATCCATAAAATGTATAGGGGGAAAATGTTATGCCTTCAATTTTTAACGCTCAATTATCAGAGTTAGGTGAAGTTTATCAAGTCACTAATATTATTTTAACAGAAGCAAAGTATGTATTACCTACCGCTAAATATATAGCCTTGCCTAATCAGGTTGCTATTATACTCAAACATCAATTAAATTCAGGAAAATATATAACAATTAAAAAAGACTCTGTAAAAGAGAAAAGGTAATCCTCTAACTCGTGGTTCGATCAATGGATATATTAAGAAATTACAAAACTTGTCAACACTTGAAATTTTCCCAAACCCAGAAGATAAAAAAGAAAAAACTATAACCATAAGTTATTTAGGTATAGCATTTTTCTTACAGAATTTATATAATAAACTGAATTAGAATTAAATGAAATCAAAAAAAGTGAAAGAGAAAAAAGAAGAATATAAGAAAAATGAAAAAAAAAAATGGGAAATAAGAGAAGAATATAGAAGAAATATG
>CBFCXS010000176.1:0-2040 GCA_965602085.1 Candidatus Woesearchaeota archaeon | reverse complement strand
ACTCAAGAGAGCAGTTGGGCAAGCTTCAGTATCTTATAAAGGTCAAGTAGTCGATAGAGCATTATCAAATAGATTCGCTCAATTCATGGATGAAATTCCTATATCTCAAGATATTGAATTAAATATGAAATCATTAGGTATAGCAATGTCAACATCATTTGATTTAACATTAGATGATACAAAGGCAGTCATGCTACATGAGATGGTTCATATTGCTTTATTCGTAAAAAGGAAAATAGGTGGTCATCATGGCACACCTGAATTTGATGGATGGTGTAAAAAACTAAGTGAACAATCAGGACTCAAAGTTCCCCTAAGAGAAGCAGATTTCAAAGCATCACCAAAGCTACAGGCCAAAGAAGGATATGTAATAGTGATCATACAAAAAGATGGAAAGTATGGTATAAACTCATATTCAAAGAATTTCTTAATGAAGAATTGGTTAGCTTTCGCCACAACCTTAAGTAGATATCCATCAATATCATCAAAAATACAAAGACTTCATGCCTTTAAGGTAACTCATCCAATTGTTTCTTCAATGTCTCCCAAAAGAAGCATAGGCAGAGGTATAAGTTGGCAACTTACTGATGAACAAACAGCAGATGAGGTAAGGAAAAAAGGTAAACAGTTCTTTATAGCCGATAATACAGGTGGGATAATTACACCAAAGGTATTAGGTATAAGAGGGGATGCAGAATTTGATTTAAGTGGTGATATAGAGATAGATAACAAGGGTAAAGTAATAAATTTAAGATCAACAAAGAACAGAGATGAATATGATAAGCCCAAAAAGAAGCATAGATATTTTGACTAAAAAGATAATAAATAAATGAAAATATAAACATTCTTCAGGATGGAAGAAAAGGAGACCCAATGAGCAAATTAGAAGAAAAGTACCTAGCAGAAGCAAAAGGTCAAAATATGCTATGGGATTTGATAGATCAAAGAAAGCTATCAAAACAGATGAGCAACATGGACGATGATTCAAAGAAACTCATTAGAAACATCACAGATATATTAGGAAATTCATTGACCCTATATGACAGGCAGGGTCAAGCATTTAATAGATTAAGAAACTTGATTGAAGGTGGTGGGTCAAATGAAGCTATGCTAAGAAATCAGGTATTCAAGATTGCAAATGAACTTGGTATCAAGCTACCTTCAATGAGCTTCTAAAAGTGAGATATATCCACACTTTCAGAGAACAGACATATTCCATTATCTATCTTGAAATGGGCCTAAATAAGCTCAATTATATCACACACTTACAAGGACAAAAAAATAATGAAAAAATTCAACATACAAGCCCAACTCTATACATATAATGCAATAATAACAGGAGTTTATGATGGAGACACATTTACCGCTGATATAGATTTGGGATTAGGTATATGGAAGAAAGGCGAAAAGCTTAGATTAGCAGAAGTGGACACTCCTGAAGTAAGGGGAGCAGAAAGAGAACAGGGTATATTAGTCAGAGATCATGTAAGAGAATTAATCTTAAATAAGAAAGTTGTCATCCAAACCACTCTTGACAAAAAGGGTAAATACGGCAGATTGATAGCTGAAGTCTATTATGATGGAGACTTTCCCTTATCTGAATACTTGGTGGAAAATAACATGGCAACATGGTATGCATAATGACAAATATAGTGAATCTACCACTAACAAGAAACATGAATATATTGGAATGTGATGAGTGCAGGGAAACATCACTAAACCTGTACATAAGCAAAGACTTTAAAACATTAGCTTATAGATGCATTGCTTGTAACTATACAGGCTATTTCCATATGGGGGAAGATGAGACTGATGGAGAGGGGGAATAATGGAATTAATAGATAAATATTTAGGTGAAGCAACAATGCAGGGATGGAGTAAAGCAGATAGCCGCACTAAAGACCTTATAGATGGAGCAGTATATATGAGAATTCATGGGGTGTTATCTTCGGATTGATGAGGACCTTCATCAGAGACAGGCCCCGTTTTATTAGGGAACAGATGATGGATCACTTTGGATTCACTAAAACCGTGGATGTT
>CBFCXS010000175.1:0-2042 GCA_965602085.1 Candidatus Woesearchaeota archaeon | reverse complement strand
AGTCAACCTATAGATTGAATTTTAAGTAATCAGGATAGAACCTTCGATTCATTTATAGTGAATTTTTTTGTTTGCTGTAGCTATCCTTAATTTCTGCACCCTATACCATCATAAAACTTATGTCAAGGACTTTTTTCAAGATGATGGAAAATAATTTCATCAAGGTAAATTCCTTGACATAACCACACATCTGCTTTGCTATGGTACTTAGGTCTGATATCCCCCATACAATAGCATTGCAGTATGACCTTATTATGTAGATTCTTAAAAGCTTGAAATAAATATTTCTTAGCTTCTTTAAGATTCTTGAAGACATGCCAACCACTCATGTATTGAGTAGAAGATGAACCATCCGAAACAAGTTCATGCCTTGAAGCATATATCCATTCCTTCATTGGAATGATCTTGCTCCCCTCATTGGCATGAAATAGGGTCTTGACCCTATCTTCAGAGAAGTCCATTATCTTGTAATAAGGTCTCATTTGATGATGAAGTCTCCCATATTCCAAAAGACATTCTCCATCGAAATTACAAACAGCATCCCTAATGCGAAATAAAGAAGATTCCACATCCATTCAGACATCCTATCTTCCCTTTCCCATTTTTCCTTCAGATAGGCTTTACTATTGGCTTGAGAAGCTAACCGAACAGATTCATCTTCAAGTATGGCAGTTGCTAATAGTGCTCTGCCTTTATCATTCTTTTTGATAATGTCTTTCAGGTCTGTAATGTGTGTGACCTTCCTTCCACTAACCTCTTTAAGATGAGTGTTTTTCTTCATAACAGTTTTCCTTTCACACTAATTTTGCATGTAGGTTTTTGGCTATAATTCTATTTTTTCTTCTTGATTTGTACGCAACTTTATTCTTAGTACGTCTTTTAGCGATTTGTTTTTCTTTCATCCTTGAATAGGATGGTGGTTTGGGTTTTCTTCTGTTAATAAATCCCTCTAACAGACTTTTACCGAAAAAATTTGGTTTTGGTGTATCTAAATTAAATGGATTCATATAATTTCCTTTTTGTTGGGTAGAGAACCTTCCAAGTGTATCAGGGAACTAGTGGGTTATACCATTCCACTATAAAGACCTGAATTCAACTATAAGTTAGGAAAACCCTGTATTGCTCCAACTGCTTGTTAAGTATCTCTACCCCATCGGTATTAATCAGGAGCAATTTTGATTAAAGTTCATAGTACCATAGGTCTATCAGGTTGTCAACATTTTTTTTCCATATTTTTTTAATTTGAATGTCCACAACCATCTGTACAGTCCTATCCATAAACTTCTTTCACCTTTTACATTACTGTATCCGAATAGTGGTAAGATATATATACCTTCTGTATCATACTCAAAACAACATTTCATAATAACTCCTTATGGCAAGGGTGAATGGATTCGAACCATTAACTTCAAGCTCCAAAGGCTTGCGCTCTACCAAATTGAACTACACCCTTGTATTCATAATTGTGGCATAATTTAAAGTGCCAAATGGCTACATTGAAGTAGCCAAATGGCTTTAGGGTAAGGATGCAAAGCTTACCATATGGGAGTTGCAAGCTTACCGAATTGATAGGGGGAGCAGGATTCGAACCTGCATTCATCTTTTATAAGTTGAAGATTCCTTGTCTTATAATGAGAAGGAATGGACTTTTAAGTGGCTTTACCAATTAGCCTATCCCCCGATAAATTGGTAGCAGGGATGGGATTTGAACCCACGAAAATGTGCTTATGAGACACATGAGTTAGACCTGACTACTCTACCCTGCAACAAATATTTATCTATCTTCATCATCAAATTCAAAATCATCTATATCATTCCTATTTAATAAGGTATTGATATTTTCAAGCTTAGTTCCTTTAAGAAGATTTTGCATAACGTCAACTACACTCTTTCCACCTAGATGACCCCAAATTGACAGGTTTTCAGACAGACTTGAAACAAGGTTCTTATCCCCAAGTGCCTGAAGTGCCGCAATGAGTTGTGGTGAAATAGCTTTACCCTTATTAACAACAGCATCCACTTCAGCTTTAATATGGGTAAGC
>CBFCXS010000174.1:0-2054 GCA_965602085.1 Candidatus Woesearchaeota archaeon | reverse complement strand
TCAACCAAACAATTAATATAACTTTAGGACATGAAAATATTAACTGGACAGTACAGTGTGAAGATGCAGGTGGACTAAAAGCAAATGCTACAACCTATAACTTTACAGTTTATGATACAACACCTATAGTGACTTTAGTATCTCCTGCAAACAATACAAATAATTTGTCACACTCAGCAAACTTTACTTATCAAGTAACAGGGTTAGATAGTGTGATTAATTGTTCATTATTAATACAAAATGTAAATGGTTGGCAGGTTAACAAATCAAATGCAACAGCAATCATAGAAGGAGTAGATCAATCTATAAACATAACTTTAGGGCATGAAAATATAAATTGGACTATACAATGTGAAAGTTCTTACAATGAAAAAGCAAATGCTACAATCTACAACTACACAGTTTATGATGCAGCACCAAATATAAATTTGGTATTCCCAGAAAATAATACCTATCAAGATGGATCATATTATGTAAACTTCACTTACAATGTAACAGGTAGAGATACATACACTTGTGACTTATATATTAACAATAAATTAAATACCACTGATACAAACATTGAAAAAGATGTTAACCAAACATTCAATATTTCATTTAATAGTTACCAAAATATTAATTGGTCTGTAGGTTGTAACAGTACTTTCAATGAATACTTGAACTCAACAATATACAATTACTCATTATTAGAACAACTAAACCAGCCTCCAACAATACCATTAAGTAACATTACACAAATAGGAAGCACTTCAATAATTTTAGATGACAAGAAACAAGTATCCTTCACATTCGCAGCATGTGACCCAGATGGAAATGAAAATATAGGCGCAGGATTTGCAAATATGACAGGAGAAGATGATTTCTTTGACGCAAACCTAAGCTGTACAGCAACAGCATGGACAAATACAACTTGCAAGCAATTCAATTGTACATTTGACTTCTGGTATTTCTACAAAGCAGGCTTATGGAATTATTCCATGAATGTAACAGATGGAACAGAATGGGCTCATGCAAATGCTTCAACATTCCAGTTAGGAGAAACAACAGGTGTAGTTATAACCCCAACATATACAAGTTGGTCAACTATATACTCCGGACAATGGAATAAAACCGCAGATGATGATCCAATCACAATAAACAACACAGGTAATTACAACATCTCATTAAATAAAGTAAATGTTACAGCATACAACCTAAGAGGAGAACAAACACAAACAGAAGAAATACCAGCAGCAAACTTCACAGTTTCAATAAATACAGATGTGAATAATATAGAATGTATTGGAACAGCTATGGCAAATGCAACATCCATAGACATTACAAATTCAATGTTACCAAGAGGTAACCATTCATTAGGTATAGCTCAAGAACAATTATATCTTTGCCTAGTTCATATACCTTTAAATATAGAAAACCAGGAATATTCAACTCAAAATTCATACCAATGGAAAATAGGAGTTAGCTAATCATAAGAGTAAAATTTATATAGGTCTAAACAATAATTTAATATAAACAGAGGTTAACTAGATGTATAAAAAAGAAGATATAACTAGCATTCTAATTATTATATTATTACTCTCAATTATCATATTTTCACCACAAATTACAAATTTCTTCGAAGAAATGTCTGCAATAACAGGATTAGCAATAGAACAACAATACACACTTAATATAACTGTAGGAAATCAAGCTCCAACCATACCATCAATAAATGTATCAGTATTCTCACCAGCTACACCAACTGTAATTTTGAATGACAAAAGATCAGTTTCATTTACATTTGTAGCATGTGACCCAGATGGGAATTCTGATATTGACCAAGGTTTTGCAAATCTAACAGGAGCAAATGATACAGGTAATTACTTTGATGCTAATTTAACTTGTGAAGCAACAGCATGGACTAATACAACATGTAATCAATTTAATTGCTCTTTTGATATGTGGTACTTCTACAAATCAGGTGAATGGAATGTATCAATAAATGTCACAGATGGAACAGATTGGGCATATAATAATGGTTCCAACTTTAATTATGCTTCAACAACAGGTATAGT
>CBFCXS010000173.1:0-2058 GCA_965602085.1 Candidatus Woesearchaeota archaeon | reverse complement strand
GTATTCCATTTTGCAGGAGTAGCTGAAGTATCAGTTAGTACTGGTTTACCTAGGATTATAGAGTTATTTGATGCGAGAAAAACAATTAAGACCCCTATGATGGAAATTTATTTAGAGGAGCCTTATAGTAAGGATGCTAAAAAAGTTAGAAAGTTAGCTGCACAAATTAAAGAAATCAAATTAAGTTGGTTAGCTAATGATTTTGTTGTTAATATAGCTAGTATGCAAGTTGAAGTTTCATTGAATGCTAAAAGATTGAGTGATATTGGTTTAAATTCTGCAGAAGTTAGTAAAAAATTAGGTGAAGGTTTGAAGACTCCTGTTAAATTACTTAGAGATAAGTTAATTGTGAAGAGCTCTGCAAAAGAAAATGAGATGATGGAGTTATATAAGTTGAAAGAAAAAGTTAAAGAAGTTTATATCTCAGGTGTTAAGAAAATTAAACAGGTTTTACCTGTAAAGAATAAGGGTGAGTTTGTAATTTTAACAGCAGGAACTAATTTGAAAGATGTTTTACAAATAAAGGGTGTTGATACAAGAAGAACTGTATGCAATGATTTATTTGAGGTGCATAAAATTTTAGGTATTGAAGCTGCAAGACAAACTGTTATTAATGAATCTGTGAAAGTTATTGAAGACCAAGGTTTAGATGTTGATATAAGGCATGTAATGTTCATTGCTGATATATTAACCTCAACTTCTAGAATAAAAGGTATAACAAGAAGTGGTATAACTGGTGAGAAGGCTTCTGTGTTGGCTAGAGCTTCTTTTGAGACTCCTTTGAGACATATAATTGGGGCTACTTTATTGGGTGAGAAAGATCCATTGAATTCTGTAATAGAAAATGTTATAATTAACCAACCAGTACCATTAGGTACAGGATTGCCAGATTTGGTAGTTAAAATGTTGAAGAAAAAATGAGTAATTTAGATGAACTGAAGAAGGCTTTGAAAGAGAAAAAATTGATTTTTGGTGCTGAGAGAACTCTTAAGAATCTTAAGTTGGGTAAGTGTAAGAAGGTGTTTTTATCTTCAAATTGTTCTCCTAAAGTTAGAGAAGAGATTAAAAGTTTTGGTGTTGAGGTTATTGAGTTGAGTGAGCCAAATACAGAAATTGCTTTGTTATGTAAAAGGCCACATTCTATAAGTGTTCTAAGCTGTTAAATATGAAATTAGATTTAAAAACTCTTGGTTATATAAAATTCTTTGAGAATTACACTCATGCTAGTGTGAAGGATTGTTTTGTTAAAAATGGTTTGGTATTTATTGTAAATCCTGGTGAAATTGGTAAAGCTATAGGTAAGAAAGGTGCTAATATTAGGTTTTTGAATACTAAATTTGGTAAATCAATAAGAGTAATTGAGTATAATCCTGATGTTGTTCAATTTGTTAAAAATTTAATTTATCCTACTAAGGTTGAAGTTGAGAAAAGAGGGGAGATTGTTGTTATTGTAACTGAAGATACTAAGACTAAAGGGTTTTTGTTTGGCAGAGATAAGAGTAAGTTGAAAAGTATGGAAGAAATTGTTAAGAGGTATTTTGATGTTTCTTTGGAGATAGAGTAATTATTCAAATAATTTTGCATAAAATTCTAGATTTCTCATTCCACCTATTCCTTGTTTAAGTGCTTCTGCTATTTCTTTAGCGCCAATATAAACTTTTGTTGATGGAAATATTTTTATTTGAGAAAATCTATTTCCAAAAAGCCTAAGATTTGGTAAAAATGTTCCATGGCAGGGTGTAGGTGGTCTAATTTCAGAAGTTTCATAAGATGGAAGTGTGTCTCCAGATTGTTCTTCTAAATGGTGAAGACATAGTAGATATAAACCATTGAATTTTCCTTTACTTCTGTATTCTAACATAACTAAATCTCCTGCTTGTAATCCTCTTTCATCTTTTAATTTTTCAACAAGTCCGTCTGACATACAATATTATTAAAATTTAAGATTATTAAATATTATTGTGATTAGTTTATAGTAAGGTTTATAAATGGGTTAAATAATCTAAGATAAAATGGAAAAAGGTTATGATATTGTTGTTAATGAAGAATTTGTAGATA
>CBFCXS010000172.1:0-2060 GCA_965602085.1 Candidatus Woesearchaeota archaeon | reverse complement strand
AACTATATCCATAACTTCAGCATTTGGTACTATATAGCCTTTAGATGCCATAACACCACCAATCATCATACCATACCCAACATGCATATCAGGCATACCTGCTACATGATGGAATATAAAAGGAAGTCTTGCAACATTATATGCCTGTTCCAATGCTCCATTCTCAACTTTGGATAACCATAATTTAATAGGCACGTTTAAGAGTAAATCATTATAATCTACCCTGTCAATGACATTGAAAGGCTTATCAAATTCTATCCATTTATTTTGCATGTCCACTTTCATTATATATCCCTTAGTATTTGTCCTCATTCCCACTATATTGATCATCAGAAGCAGGAAGTTTACTCTTACCTTTCCCATCTTGATCAATTATGACCTTTTCCCCTTGAGTGACAGTAATTTCTATTTCTGAAGAACTTGATTCATCTTGCCTATCCAAAAACATAAAAAGATTAGGAATGGCAACAGCGGCAAGTATGCATATGATCACTATCACAATCATCAGTTCAATTAATGTAAATCCCTTTTTCATTTTTTAGGTCTCCTTAAGTTTCTGATACAAATTGCATCAGTTCTATTAACCAATCATTCCAAAATTTTATATCCACCTTTTCAGGTAGATCAGTTGTTTCCATCAGCTTTTCAACATCATTCATCCCTTCTTCTAAGACAGGTTGAACAACCGTTTGAAAATCAAACTTACCAAGTTTCACATTTCTAAGAAAAGCGGCTGTTCTCAAGGGATACTCATAATCTCCAAATCTCAAGATATCATAGACTTGATCAGAAGCACGTAAAGCATGTGAAATTGCCTTCCAATCTATTCCTTGATTATCTCTTGCAAGCATAGCACGTTTGCCATATTCTGTCAAGCTTTTTTGTAGGTGCTCTTTGGCATAATCCACCTTGACAGTCTCTTGAAATTTCTTACCGCAAACCTGATACATCTTATAGGGTTCAGTATCAAGGAAATGGATATGTTCCCCTTTGGGTAATTGTTCCCAACAATCTCTTAACTTCCAAGGTTCATATTCAACCACACCCTGATACTCATTCAAGAATTTGACAACCTTTTCCAAAGCTTCAATACGTGTTCCCTTGATGCCATATTTAGCGGCTTGTTTTCTTGCATAAGATACAAAAGCTTTCATCTGTTTGGTATAGAATCTTTTCCTGTTCTCCACAAGTTCAGGCCAAACATCCTCATCAACTGCCACAATGCATTCATCAGGGGCATGTAACAGATCAATTGCCATAGTCTCCCCTTGACATGCAAGCTTTAAGAAATAATGAATTGACCATACCTGTAGATCAAGTCCACTACTCTTAGGATAGCTTGCTTGTTTCGGATAGTTGTTAAGGAACAATTGTTCCCTTGTAGGCATGTAGATACCAAGAAAATCCTTATCAGAAGCAGGTGTATTGGTTCCATACATTTGTGAACCTGCAATAGACAGAACAATTAACTGATGAAAATCAAGTCCTGTATAATGTTTGAACTTTTCAAATTCCTCTAATGGCATACCGTTTCCATTTTTTGCAATAGTCATTTTTTTACCTTTTATCCTTTTTAAGATCATCAATTATCCCATGCAAACATCATAGTTTACACCAAAGTTTTTCAAAGATGCTTTATAATATTGTTGATAGACCCAATCCTTTTCATTGAACTTCAATTCATACTCTGCTATATGGTTAATAGCATTAAGACATGCCATTCTTTCAATAGGGTCTTGACTTGCATTGAATCTATGCTCAATTGCCTTGATTTTATTAACGATTTCTGTAAAATCTAAAGTCATGATTGTTCCTTTCTATACCAAAATTAGATATATCACTCCACATACAGCTACACCTATTGCACCAAATAATAACCAAGGATGTACATGAAAAGATATTTTTGAACTTCCATCAGCAAATATTGTTCTCTTGAAATAAATTAAATTATCCATTACATTTAAAGTCCTTTACCTTTAGTTTAGCTATCAGTCTCCCCCCACCACGTTTACATAGTTCAACAGCAGGTTTCAGTATAAGACCTTCAGCAACAATATCTC
>CBFCXS010000171.1:0-2077 GCA_965602085.1 Candidatus Woesearchaeota archaeon | reverse complement strand
GCTCCAAAAGCAGCTAAAAAGTATGCTAAGAGAAGAAAAAGGTAATTATTTTTTTATTTTTTTTAATATAATAAGCTTTTTAAAGGGAATTCTATTAATATATAATATGCCACGATCGCATAGCCTGGTATTGCACAGGATTGCTAATCCTGGCCCTTCGGGGCTCCCCGGTTCAAATCCGGGTCGTGGCGTAAGGTTTTTATATGCTGATTTTTTGTGTTTTTAAGATGGTAACATATAGAAGAATGATTGTAAAAAACCCAGAGGATAGTTCTGGATATATGGTTCTAAAACCAAATGGTGATGATTTTCATAGAGTTGGTAAATATTATAATAAAAGAGGATTATTTAATTTATTAAAAGGTGTGGATAGTCAACATAAAAAAGGTGAATTTACTGCTTTTGAATTTGTTGTGGATACTTCTGGGAGAGTTTTTAGAAGTGATGAAGTAACTATAGATTCTGTAATTGAAATTTTAGAATTAAAACAAGGTGCTGATGTTGAATCTTAATTATTTTATTCCTCTGATTTCTTTTTTAGGTTTAGTTTTTGGTATACTCTTATCTAAGATTGCTCGCGAAGAAATTAGACCGGGTATGAAATATTTAGATTGGTTTAAGAGAATAGTCTTGGTTGGTTTGATTATTGTTTTGTTACTTAACGTTGATAATTTACTTTTCTTATTTGTTGGAATTGTATTTGGTTATTTGAGTAGTCTTTATTTGGGAGATTACTTCTATTTAGGATTGGTTTGTGGTTTGAGTTTTTTATTCTCTGTTGAGATGTTTTTTATTTTAGCTGTTTTAGTATTTTTATATGGATTGCCTAGAGGAAGTTTGATTAAGAAATTTTCTGATGTTTATTTTAGTTTCTTATTATTTGTTGTTCCTCTCTCATTATTGTTTGTTTCTTTAAGTTCTGATTTTGTTAGTTTGTTAATTGGTCTTAGTTGTGGTGGATTATTTAAGTTCCTGATTAAGAGAAACTTTATAAGTTTGTAAGTCTAAACTATTTTTATGTTATATATAGTTGGTATGGGTTTGGCTTCTGAAAGAGATTTAAGTTTGAGAGCTTTAGATGTTCTTAAGAAGTGTAAAGAGATCTATTTAGAGTCATATACTTCTCGTTTAGGTTTTGATGTTAAAAAATTAAATAAGTTGGTTGGTAAACCTGTGATTATTGCTGATAGAAGTATAATTGAATTGAAAGCTAAAGAAACAGTTTTGAAGAATGCTAAAAAGAGTAATGTTGCACTTTTAGTTCTTGGTGATGTGTTTGCAGCTACAACTCATTATGATTTAATTTTGAGAGCTAAGAAAATGAAGATTAAGACTAGTGTTATTCATAATGCTTCTGTGTTTACTGCTGTAGGTATTTCTGGATTGAGTTTGTATAAGTTTGGAGCTGTAACTTCTATTCCATTTGATTATTCTAATTTGAAGAGTCCTATTAGTTTGATTCAAAAGAATTTACGAATTGGTTTGCATACTTTAGTTTTACTTGATTTGGACCCTGAAAATAATAAATTTATGAATATTTCTGAGGCTCTTTCTTATTTGGTTCGTGAAGGTCTTGGTGATGTTAATGTTGTTGGTGTAACTGCCCTTGGTTCTGGTGTGGAGGAGATTAAGTTTGGTAAGGCTTCAAAATTGAAGAAGTTTAAATTTAAGAGGTATCCACAAAGTTTGATTGTTGTTGGTAAGACTAATTTTGTTGAAGATGATGCTTTGAAATTATGGAAGGTCTGAGGTTTGTAAATATTTTTCAAGCCAAGCTAATGCTTTGTCGGCTTCTCTGTGTGATTTTTCAAAATCTGCTTCTGGATAAGTCATACTAAGCCAAGATTCACTATCTGGGCAATATTCTGGAGGAAAATCATCTATATCTTCTGTAATTCCCATTAAATTTTCAAATTCAGAAAGGGTTATTGGTAAATTATAAGTTATTACATCTTTGGCAAATTCTCGTCTTGTTTTTTCTAGGAATGGTTCTTTTAAATTCATATGTAATACTTATTAATGGAGATTTATATATATTATTGTAATGAAAATTAAAGTAAAAGCTGGAAGTTCTGTT
>CBFCXS010000170.1:0-2086 GCA_965602085.1 Candidatus Woesearchaeota archaeon | reverse complement strand
TAAAAGTTTTCTTTATCTTCTTTGATTAAAATAAAATTTTTAAAAACTTCTTTTATAATCTTTTGCATATATTAATATTATTTTTTGTTTATTTAAACCTTTCGTTGCCTTGCCTATTAATTAAATAAAAAAATATTATCTGTGGGTAACTGTCTTTTTCTGCCATTTATATCTTCTTAATTTTGTTGTTCTACCATAACCACAATGAGAACAAATTTTATTTATTTTGTGATATGATGGTTTACCACAACGCCTACATCTAATATGTAATTTTTTTCTTCCAGCTTTACCTTTAGAAGGAGTTCCTTTTGTCATTTTAATCTGTTGCTATTAGAACTATAGTATCTCCTCTTAAAAAAATTGTACCCACTTTTCTTTTTACTTCATTGTTTTCTCTTTCTTCTGCATTTTCAAGAACTGTGTTTATGTGAATGTCGAATGATTTTAGCTTTCCTGCAAATTGTTTACCATTCTTTAATTCAACTAGAATACTCTTCCCTCTTGAGGCGTTTAATGCGTCTAATGGTCTTTCTAATTCCATAGGTTTTATGAGAATTGGTGTGTTTAAAAATGTTTTGGAAAGGTTTTTAAAGAGATTTATATGAGATTTAGTTATGGCAATATCACAATTTAAGTCAAAGAAGAAAGTAACAGGTGGTAGATATAAGTATAAAGTTAAGAAGAAAAAGAATCTGGGTAGTTTGCCAACTCATACTAAATTAGGTAAGAAAAAAATAAAGGCTGTTAGAGGTAGGTCTTCTATTGTAAAAGAGAGATTATTGCAAGAAGAAGAGGCTAATGTTTATGATCCTAAGTCTAAGAAGTGTTTTAAGCTTAAAATTTTGAATATAGTTGGGAATCCTGCTAATAGACACTTTGTTAGAAGAAATATAATCACCAAAGGTGCTGTTATTAAGACTGAGAAGGGTGAGGCTAGGATTACTTCAAAACCTGGTCAAGAAAGAGTAATTAACGCAGTTTTGATTTCTAAATAAAAGAATATCGAAAGATTTATAAAGAGCTTACTATTCTTGTTTATAAGTTTTATTGTAATATAATATTATAGTTTTTAGGGGGGTTAATATGCCTGGATATATAAAAAAGTGCCCAGAATGTGGTGGCATAGATTTAATTCTGAATAAAGAGAAGGGTGAGGTTATTTGTAGAGATTGTGGCCTAGTTATTGAAGAGAAAATGATTGATTTTGGTCAGGAATGGAGAGAATTTGACTCTGATCAAGGAGATAAAAGAAGAAGAACAGGCGCTCCTATGACTTATACTAAGTATGATAGAGGCCTAGGGACTGATGTTGGTCAAAAAGGTGATATATTTAAGTTAACTGGGAAAGGTAGGAATAAATTCTTTAGGTTGAGAAAGTGGCAGTATAGAATATCAACTGCAATTGAGAGAAATTTGAAGTTAGCTTTAGCTGAATTGAAAAGAGTTGCTAGTTATTTGAAGCTACCTAAATCTGTTGAAGAAGAATCAGCTAGAATTTATACATTAGCTGTTCAACGTGGGTTAGTTCGTGGTAGATCAATGGAGTCTGTTGTTGCTGGAGCATTATATGCTGCATGTAGGAGACATGAAATTCCAAGAACTTTAGATGAACTTTCTGAAGCTTCAGGTATTGATAAAAAAGAAATTGGTAGAACTTATAGATTCATAACTCGTGAATTGCAAATTAGAATTTTACCTTCAAATCCTATAGATTATATACCAAGATTTGCTTCAGCTCTGAAATTAACTGCTGAAACTCAAAGTAAAGCTGTTGAAATTTTAGAAGCTGCTGAAAAAGCTGAATTGACTAGTGGTCGTGGACCAACTGGGATAGCTGCTGCTTCACTTTATGTTGCTGCGCTATTGAATAATGAGAGAAGGACACAACGTGAGGTTGCTGATATAGCTGGAGTTACTGAAGTTACAATTAGAAATAGGTATAAAGAACTGTTAGTTAAGTTAAAGTTGAAAGATAAAGCTGTCATTGTTACTGGAGGTGCCAGTGGCATTGGTTGCCAAATTTGCTTGGATTTGGCTGAAGAAGGGGCAAAGATCGTAATAGCAGATATAAACATGGATGGTGCGA
>CBFCXS010000169.1:0-2090 GCA_965602085.1 Candidatus Woesearchaeota archaeon | reverse complement strand
ATGCACTAACTTAAGCAAGAATATAGGATTCTTCAGGGATTTGATAAAGATAAACCATGATCTTAAAATAGTAGCTTCATTTCATTACGCTAAAGATGATTTGGCAGATTTCTATGAGAAGATTATGTTCCTACTTGACTATACTAAAAAGGTAAAAGTTAAAGTCATGTGGGATTCGAAATATAAAGAAGAATGTAAAAAAGTATATGAGTTCCTTCTACCTTTGGAACATAAATATGATAATTTTCAGGTGTTCCTTGATATGGTATATCATGATGATGTTCAATTTCTTACTGAAGATTTCGAATTCTTTGATAATATACAGAAGGATGAAAGCTTTTATGTGGCTGATTCTTTGAGGTCAAGGTTTACTTCCTATACTTCCTATAATGAAGTAAGGAGAAGGTTCAAAGGATTTCCTACATTTGAAGGATGGTATTGTTATTGTGGACAGAAGGGATTATTTATTGATTCTGATGGTTCGGTTTATCTATGCCAAACAAAACGCAATGAAGGCAAGGAATTATTTAATTTGAATACAGACGATTTTACAAAATACCTTACACTTTTTGAAGAACAGGTAATATGTGATGAGAGTGGATTCTGTCATGAGGTTGTTATTCCAAGGAGAAAGAAATGATTGAGGTATTGGAAGTTGGTCTAAAAGAAATGAGAAATACTAATCTTACATATTCTTATTGGTATGTAACAGGGATGTGTAATTATGAATGTGATTATTGTGATATATTTCATAATGAACAGATTCAGAAATGGAGTTTAAAGCAAAATATAATTGACTTTTTTAACTATTTGGGTACACAACGCAAACAAAAAGTTTTATTATATGGTGGCGAACCAACTCTTGACCCTGATTTTCCAAGAATAATTAAAGGTCTAAATGACTATGTAAGAATATTCACTAATCTCAGTAAGGATATCGACTATTGGAAAGAGATAGCAAACATCAGGGATGATATGACCATATCTATTTCCTATCATATGGATAAAACTGAACCTAATGTACTCCTTGAGAAGGTTATATATTTAGTAGAGCAAACTAAACTGAAAGTTAGAGTCAAAATAATGGGAGACTCAAGAAAGAAAGAATTCTGTATGTCTCAATATGAGCTTTTTAAAAACTTGTACAAGAATAATCCAAGATATGAATGTTATTTTGATCTTGTCTTCCCGAATGGTCAAGGAAATATAGGAGCAGAATGGTTAGATGAGGATATGGATTGGTTCTTACCATTACAAGACTATCAAACATTATATTTAAAATACAAAGAAGATGGGGTCATAAAAGAAAGAGAGACTTCATGGAATGAAATGAGAGCAACATTATTAGAATCGAATCATTACTATCATTGTATGGCAGGTGTTAATACAATGTTTGTTAATTCTAATGGAGATGTGTATTTATGTAAGAGTCATAAAGAAACTCCATTATTTAATGTTGAAGATGATTACAAGTCAATTCAAATTCCACAAGATGGGATAACTTGTGATTATATGGGGTTTTGTTGTGAGACAGAAATTCCTAAAAGGTTAGTATGTAGGAGAAAGGTAGGTGAACAAACTAAAGTTATCAGAAATATGTTACTATAAGTTTGAAGAAGACCCTAAGTTTTTTGGTTCTCATTGGGATGTAACAAGCAGATGTAATTATAGATGTAGTTATTGTACATATGAAAATAGAGATGAAGAATTCTATTCATATGAGCATATGCTGAAGATCATGGAGTTCTATGATTATTTATATGAGAACTATAATTTAAGCCTTATGTTGTTTGGTGGTGAACCAACAATCCATCCTGATTTCCTCAAGATAGTAGACAGACTTGGACACTCAATATATCCACTTCAAATATTTTCTAATCTCAGTAGAAGTAAATCCTTCCTCAAGGAACTTTGTTCAATAAGAGATGATCTAAAATTTTTCACTTCCTTTCATCATGAGTTTGTTGATGACGTTAGATTCTTGGATAAGATAGAACTTTTAAAGAACATGGGAGCAGAAGTTCATGCTAAAATCATGTGGGATTCTACAAAAAAGGATGAAATAAAGGCAATATATGAGAAATTTCCGA
>CBFCXS010000168.1:0-2099 GCA_965602085.1 Candidatus Woesearchaeota archaeon | reverse complement strand
ACATTGGACCTCCACCAGTAATAATATAAATTATATTAAATTCTGATATTGTCATTAAAGTAGAGAAAAGAAGAACAATTGCTACCACTGGTTTTATTAAAGGTAACGCAATATATAAAAACTTTTGATATCCTCTGGCTCCTTCAAGGTCTGCAGCCTCATATAATGAAGAATCTACAGAAATCAACCCAGACAATATAGAGATAGCAAAGAACGGTACTCCAATCCAAGTATGTACTATTATAACTGCAATCATAGCCATTGTCTTATCTGATAGCCATGGAATTTTCTCTAAACCTATTCTTGTAGTAATCCAATTTAGTACGCTTAGATTAGGGACATACATCCACCACCAAACTAATGCACTGAGAGCGGGAGGGACAACCCATGGAAGCATAAATGCACCTCTAATGAATTTACTGAATAACTTTATTTTCTGCATTAATAAGGCTACTGACATTCCCAGAATTAACTTTAATGAAACAGCTCCAATTGTAAAAACAAATGAATTAAATAAAACCTGCCTGAAAATTGCATTTTTAAATAATCTTATATAATTTAGAAATCCAATAAATGAACCTGTTTTACCTACAGAAGTATTTGTAATACTAAGATAAATACTATAAAAAAATGGATAACCAATTAAAAAAACTATTATAAGTATTGCGGGTAATAAAAAAAGGTATGCTGTTTTTTCCTCAGTGTTTTTAAACATATTTTTTCTTTTTTTTACTTGACCATTGTGCAATTTTTAAATTGCACAATGGTCTTCTATTATTTTAATAGTTTCTAATTTCCTTTACTTTTAATAGAACTTAAGCTCAGTCCTTACTCTTCTTCAACAAATCTTTTAAGTTCACTTTCAGCCCAACTAATAGCCTCATCAATTGTGGACTCTCCAGTAACTGCCTTTGAAAACATTACAGGGATTGTATATAAAAGTTGAGCCCTAGCTGAAGCTGCAGATGGTGAGGCATCAGGACCAGGCCAGTTAAACATGAATAATTCTTCTAATGCAGGTTCATATGCACTTAGCATAGGATTATTTGCCCATTGACTCCTATCTGCATATCCAGAATAAACTGGCTGATTAAATCCTTCTGAGGCTTTTGAATGTTCCATAAAATTAGCTTCCTTTAGGATATCTTTAATTAGATCTGCTGCTAATTCCTTATTTTCAGAGTAAGTTGGTATACCAAAGCTCCAAGTTGCAGAGGCTCTATATCTACCTACAGGACCACTTGGGAATGGTGCAACGTATATTTGATCTTTAAAAGGAAGATTATTCTCTATTGCTGCAGCAGGTATGCTTGGTGGGTTTGCTGTTAAGGCACCTACCTCTGTAAGAATAAAATTGTTATTACCCAGATTATCCCATCCATTGACTTCACTAGGCATAAATTTATAGAGCTTGTTAAAATATTCTAAGCAATCTCTGGTTTCTTTCGAATTAATAATAACATTATTATCCTTATCATACATGTAACTTCCAAATGCCCACATGAATGTTTGCAAAATACCATTGGCATCTGGGCACATACTTACTGGAAATCCGACAGGATGACCTATTCCTTCAAGTTTTTCTGCTAAAACAAGCAATCCATCAAAAGTTAAGTTATCGAGATCTTTCAAAGTATATCCAGCTTGTTCAATATAATCTTTACGAACAATAAGGGGATTGCTCTCATGAAACCATGGTATTGCTTTCCAAACCCCGTTGATTAAACCTGCTTGCTCACCTAACTTATAAACTTTACCATTTTCTGCTTGAATATCAGCTACAACTCCACTTACATCTGATAAAATATCAGTAAAGATATAAGATACATACTCTCTCAAAGCAATAATATCATGACCATTCTTTGCTTGACCTTCAGAAGTTATAACACTTTCAAGCTCTGTATCAGAAATGAAATCAATTCTTACCTTAACACCCTTACTAGTAGCCCATTTCTCAGCATTCTTTACAAGCACCTGTTCAGTAGCTGGAACATAATGAGATTGCAACAATACAGTAACTAGTTTTTCTGATGTTTGAGCTGCTGTTATTGTTTCAGCAAAGCAAATGCATATAAAAACCACTAATAACAAAATCAATA
>CBFCXS010000167.1:0-2102 GCA_965602085.1 Candidatus Woesearchaeota archaeon | reverse complement strand
AAAATTAGCAAGAAAATAATAATCACCTCTTTTAACCTGCACAGGGAACAAACTTCAGTGCTTTTTGCTTTTGGACGGCGTTCCTTGTGTAAGGTTTCAAAATAAAAAAATCAAAAGGAAAATAAAATGTCAAAAGAAAACCAAATGGACAGAAGAGAATTCTTAAGATTATTTGGTATAGCCTTAGGTTCAACTGCTTTAGGAAATTTAGTTGGTTGTAGTAATTCACCTAGAACAATCACTGTAAATAATAAAACCTACCAAATACAAGGAGGTGTTATAAGTCAAGCAACAAAAGGGAATAATAATCTAAAGTTAGGAATTCTAGCAGACCAACATGCACATACAAAAAATACAGAACAATTTGTAAAGGAATTAGATAAGGAAGTAGAAACTTATTTCTTAGCAGGAGATTTATCACATTCATTTGGAGATTACGAAGGAACAAAAGATGATAAAAAAGAAATATTAAGTGTAGTAGAACCAGTTGCTGAAACAGGAAAATTAGTTTTAGTAATCCCAGGAAATCATGAACAAAGAAAAACTTATACAGAAGCATTAGAAGAATTAACATCAAAATATCAAAATGTTATTGATATGGAAAAGGTTCCAGTAGCAGATTTAGATGACTTAACCATAGTGGCTTTAGGCGGAAATGCTAATCAAAGATTCTGCGTTCCTAATGGTTTCTTAAGGAATAGAAAAGATTTAGAAAATTTAAGAGAATTAGTTAAAAAACATCAAGGCAATAAACCTTTATTAGTAGGAACTCATGCTCCAAGAACTTACAAAACAAGAAAAGGATTAGATGTTATAGATTCAGGAAGAAATGTTGGTTTACTTAACTATATAGAAGCCAATAGAGTTAGTGGCCATATCCATGAAGCCAGTGGAATAATCACACCAGATGAAGAACCAGTTAAACCTGGAGAATTAACAGATTTAATTGAATTTAATCCAGGACCTGTTTATGATCATTTAAAGAGAAAACATATTAGAAATTCAGCAGGACTAGTAGAATTTAAAGGAGATAAAGTAAGAGCCTACATATTGTAAAGGTTTTGGACAAGTATCCTGACCTTTGTGTAAGGTTTTCAAAAAATCAAAAAGAAATTTGATAAACATGATAGAATAGAAAGAAAGTTATTTCTATATGATACAATAGAAAGAATTTTTAAAGGAGTTATTATAGCAGGACCTTTATTAACAAGTGGTATAGGTTTACATCACACAATTAAATATGCTTTACAAGGAGATTATATTAAAACACTTTTAGCAAGTACAGGTACACTTTTATGTGCATATGCAGCAGGTGTTCAAACAGAAAGACTAAGAGGAGAATAAAAATGATAGAATACCAAGAAATAAGAGCACCAACCCTAGAAAAAGTCACACAGGACAACATAGATTATATCCTAGATGAAATGGCATGTACACTCTTTAAAAAAGGAATACATACAGTAATTTATTTCAAACCTGCAACATATAATATAGATTAATTATTTTTTATAAATATTATCATGATGATCATAATCTTCAAAAGAAATTAAATCATCTTCTTTATCTAATTTAAAAATTAAAACAAAATGACCAATATGAACTGCTTTAAATCCTTTCATATCATATCTTAAATTTTTATAATGTTCTACATCTGGAGAATTTATTACTTCATTAATTTTATTTGATATTTGTTCATATATTGATTTATCTTTTTTAAGTAATTTCCTTAAAATCTTTTTTAAATTAGGTTTGATTTCATAATTATACACATTTATCCCTCTATTTGTCTTCTTAAATCATCTATATCTTTAAATCTAATGCCCTTTTCTTTATCTATTTTCTTTAATTTTTTTATATATTTAGGTCTTAATCCTGGTTCTAACAATTCTTCTCCAAATTTATCAATAACAAGACTAACAGCCTCAGCTTTATTCTTAACCCCAAACTTACCCTTAACTATATTTAATATTCTATCCTCATACTCATTTAAATTAACAATCATTTGTACCATATTATATTTTATAACATTTTATTATATAAACTTATCTGTGGTAAGTAATCACTAAATAAACCCTCTGTGGTATATAACTAATAAAGTCATT
>CBFCXS010000166.1:0-2114 GCA_965602085.1 Candidatus Woesearchaeota archaeon | reverse complement strand
TGATTTGTTTAAGAGTTATTTCTTTGATTTTTTTTATTTTAAACAGTTTGAAGTAGTCACTAGTATTAACAGTTCCCATCTTGAACCTCAAATATTTCATTGCAGATTGGACACATTATATCATAAGACCATTCAGCAGCATTATAGCAATCCATTGAAAATACCTTTTCAAATTTATAATTAAAAATATTTTGAATTGGATATGCTACTACTTCAGGACAATCACATTTTTCTTCAATGCTTTCCCAATTTATTTCTGCATGTTGTTTTGAAGTTTCAATAACCTGTTTTTCTATACATACAGTAGTATGTTTTTTGACTTTAATTGTTTCAGGTAGAACATCCCTATCAGGATCATGTTCCCATCCACAATTAGGACAGTTATCATATCCTTCTGGTTTGAATTCACATACATCACATTGCCAATCAGCAATATTTGCCTTTGATGGATTTATCATTGGGTCTAAAGTATGTGGAGTCAATAGTTCACAATTATCACAATATTTATATCCTTCTGGAATGTTTTTAACATAGGGATGAGCTTTTTTTTCCTTGCATATGAATTCGAATATATGTTCTTCAAATGTTTTATCGTTTTCCATTTTCGGTAAACTTTCTTGCTGAAGCAAAAGCATCAATAACTTTTTCTTCTAGCATTTGTCTTGTAGGATATGGTTCAACAATTACATGAGATATTTCAGAGCAGAGAACCCCAAGGAATTCATCAACTCTATCACTCCCAATACCTTTAGTTGATTCAAGAAGTTGTTTTGAAATATTGGATGCTCTTTCCCAATGACTCATCTAATCTTTCCCCTTTTTTTATCAATATATTTTTTTGCCAGTGGATTGAATCTAATAAAAGCTTCACCGTTTACACAAATCCATATTCGACCATCTTTAGCAATTTGAATTCCTAAATCATATATTCCAGATTCAACTTTTTTTTCAATGGTCAATAATCCTTCTTGATGAATTTCAGGTATTTCCGGTAATTTTTTCATTGCCTATTATTTCACATTTGGGTATAAATGTCAAGTTTTATTTTAGGGTAAATCTTCAATAATTACAATACTTTCGTCTTCTTTTTTTGAATTACTCTAAGGAGCTAGCCCCCCTTATCTCCTAGCTCCCCCCATTCGTCAATGGGTATCGGGGAATTTAAGGTCACAAACACATTTTTTACACTCTCCTTTATGGTTAACTAACTGGTTATAGGTTCCACTTAGAAACGAGCACAAGAAGGACAACAATCATCATCATCTTTCATGATCGGTATATACATTTGCCTACAACCCGTACACATTTTCTTGCTGGCATCATTAATATCAACACCCCAATGATTGAATAGGTCAGTATAAAATTTATCTTCTTCAGCTTCATCTTCTTCATCTTCTTCAGCTTCCCATTTTACTTCTTCCCAACCAACTGAAGCACACAACCAAACTTTACCATTTTCATCTTCAACTACATCACCGACTGAAGTTGAACGGGATTCTTTGACCATTTCAACTTCTTCATTTTCCCACCAAGCTACATCTATATGGTTAGTCAATCTAAAGGTTTCACCAAGAGCATCAGTATTAACTAAAGCAACCAGTTCATAATCATCTTTTTTAGGAATATATCCTTCAGTATTAAAATGAAGGTTACTATTTAATACCCATGATTTCGTATGATATACTTTAAATTCACTCATTTTATTTTTTCCTTTTTTTATGTTGTCGTTTGTTGTCATGCCATAGTATATAGCAAGTCATATGCCAACTTATGAAAAAGTATGAAAAAATAAAAAAAAGTTTTAAATGTTTGAATTTACTACGGATATTATGAGAACAGAAAAAACTAACTCACATAATAAAAATAAAAAAGACTTCTAAAATGCCGTAAATTGTCAGTAGGTGACAATTTTGGGTATTTATGTGGATGTTTCAAATAAATCTTGTATATCTTTGTGATATGATATAGTTCTATTTTTAGATATATATTTATGTGGATGTTTTAACTTAATGGTTTCTAATGTAACTTTATCACCCCATAGAAAGGCAATATGATCTAATGTTTTTTGAGCATACTCTATATCCAAGTCTGCTCCAATATGCTCATGTTTGGCT
>CBFCXS010000165.1:0-2117 GCA_965602085.1 Candidatus Woesearchaeota archaeon | reverse complement strand
GAAATGAAGACCGATGTTATAAGACATTGGATATCCTTACATCAAAGGTCTCTGGTAGATGAAGAAATGACTCAACATTGGAAAGAAATTAAAAAAGATTTAGATATTCTCCAAACAGAATATGATTTAAGACACCCTGAAGCTCAAGCTCTAAGGTCGATAAACAAAACTTTACTACAAATGAATGAAACTCTAAAATCTCTCTGCCAAGATATCAAAACATTAAAAGAAGAAGGAGAAAAAGATGGAAAAAAAAGCACCGAAACCGGAAAAAAACCCAATTCAAAAAATTAAAAAGGCTAAAGGATTTGGTCTTGATACAGCAAAGGTAAGAGCAGAAAAATGGAAACAGCATAACAGTTATTTTATTCAAAAAACTTATACAGAAGAAGATATCGTAAATAATGTTGAAATTCTAAAATATGTAAATCCAAATAATAAAAGTTGTGTAGAAGTTGCTCCTTCAGTCCTAGTAAAGATCAAACCATTTATCGAAAGATGCCGAAAATACTATAAAGATAAGGGATTTCCTGAGTGGATTGAAAAAATTGAAAAGAATGAACCTATTCCTACTGATGATTTAGAGACTCAACCATTATTTGTAGATGAAACAGATTAAATTTTTATTTTTGGTGAATTAGATGAATAAACAAATGAGTGAATTAATGCAGATGCAGGAATTACGTGAAAAGTCTATTAGTAGAAGAAAGGAGATACAAGAAAAAATTGATAGTCATTTTTTAAAAAATCCACCTAGAAAAAATAGAAGACAAAAAAGACAAAAAAAAGATAAAAGAGAAAGTAGTTGGAGTTTCTAATGCAATATATTTGGATGTGTATGAAAACAGCATATGAAGTAGTTTTTGGAATATTTTTTTGGATTTCAATCTTCACAGTTATGGGAATAATTATAACCGGACTTACCTATTTACTTTCAAGTGAATGGAGAAATAACTATAAAGCACGAAAAGATAATATAAAACCAAAATATGAAGGGAAACCTATTTTGGTAAATGGGGGAAAAGATGAAACCTGATGCAGTCACATATATTTGTTTTGTTCAAGATCATTCTGGAAGTATGAAATCCAAAAAAGAACTTGCCATTGATAACTACAATGAGCAAAGAGCAAAATTATTAAAAGAAGATGATGATACAATGGAATCATTAGTTACTATTGTTGAATTTGATGATCAAATTCATTGTAATGCAGATAATATGCCAATTTCAGAAACAAAGGAAATGAATGAATGGTGGACAGGTGGAATGACTGCATTGTATGATGGTATTGGATTTGGAATAAATAATGTTAAAATCAAAATGAATGCAGATGAGAGAAAAAACAAAGCTGCATTATTTGTTATTCAAACTGATGGATGGGAAAATGCTTCTTCTGATTATGAAGGAGAAGAAGGCAGAATAAGAATAAAAAAATTAATTGATGATCTTGAGGAAACCAAACTTTGGTCATTTGTTTTTCTTGGAGAAAACATTGATGAAACTACTGCTATGAATATGGGATTTAAAATGGGCAATATAATGTCTCATGGAAGTGAAGGGGAATCCATTTCAGCAGCATATGCAGCAACAGCAGATAATTTGGGTACTTATATGCAAGACAGAAAAAGAGGTATGACTCAAACAAAAAGTTTTTATACAATTTCGGATAAAAACAGTGACGATAATAATAAATAAATATATAGGAATCACTCATCCTATTCAAGAAATGTTAATAGAAAATGAAGTCTTCTGTGAATCATGGAAAACTACCAATTGTTCAACTGGCATTCATGTCTTTGATGAAGTATTTTCTGATGAATCACATTATCTTCATTGTGATGTATGTGGGATAGAAGTCCATATATCTAAAGTAGTAATACCGGATGGAAAGGATAAAACAATTGGAATTTGAAATTTGGTCTGAAGGATTTAATATAACAGGAAATAGTGGAAAAGCAACATTACATGGAACTATTGAAGCAAAAAATTTTAAAGATGCATGTAACAAGTTCTTTAAAAATGCTGATTCATATGATCCAGAAGATTTAACTTATTGGGGATGCCGATTATATGACAATGAAACTGATGCAAGGAGAACATTTGGTTGAAGATAGAAGT
>CBFCXS010000164.1:0-2138 GCA_965602085.1 Candidatus Woesearchaeota archaeon | reverse complement strand
CTATTATTTTAATGTATCCTAATTTTGGAATTCTTAGGACAGCTTTTCCTATAGGGTTTGGTATACATAGATTATCTTCTCTTGTATTGTGATCCCCTTTTGTTGTATAACACATTTCATTATTTTTCTTTCTTCTTTTTATAACTCTATGAATTATAGGATAATTATAATTTGGAATTGAGTAGACTATAACATCTCCTCTTTTGTATTCATCTTTTCCTCTTAAAACCATTATATCTCCTTTGTTAAATCCATTTTTGAAAGAATAATCTAAAAATTCTTCTTTTTCTATGTAATAATTATCTTCATAAATGTCTCCGTAGATTTCCCAATATTCTTCAAAGTTTAAACCATTGTGTTCCATTGAGCCAGAAACTACAGCTACTAATGGATGTGATGTTGAGAGCAATATACCTAATATAGGGTAGATTAAATATCTAACAATTAAGAACGCTAAGATAACATTTACTATCCAAGATAAAGGTGTATCCTCTTTTAAGAAAGCTCTAAATTTTTTAATTTGTTCCTTCATTTTTTTTCTTTTACTTTATTATGTTTAAATATTTTTTGGTTCTTTGAATATTTGTGCTTGGAATTTGTATATTTTGCATTCTTTATTTTTCCATGTTTCTGGTAAAAGATTTGCTTTTTGGCATAATGCATTTAGGAATTGTTCCTGATTCCAATTATTTTCTGTTGCTACCTGCGGTAATAGAATACCTTCAAAACCCTTGCATTCTATAATTAAACCATCTTTACCAATTTCTATATTTTTTAGATAATTATCTTTGATTATTTTTGGTTCTGTTAATACTGAAACTTCAAATATAATTTCATCCAGTTCTGCTTGTTTTAATGGTGGAAATCTTGGGTCTGAAAATGCAGCTGCTCTTGCTGCCTCAATAATTGCTTGCCCTAGAGGTTTAATTGCTGTTAAGTAACCAATGCATCCTCTCAAATCTCCGTCTATTGTATTGATTGTTACAAAAACTCCAGACTTTTCTTTGAATTCTTTATTTGTAATTTCTTGTTTTGAGAAGTGAGATTCAACAGATTTTCTAGCAAGTTTTACAAGTTTTTTACCTTGCTCTTCATTCATTTTATATTTTTTTAAATTTAGATAAAAGTTCTTTGTCTATTTTTTTTATTCTAGAAACTGCATCTAATAGAACTTTTTTTGGGTCCTTGCCTTCTGTTTCTAGGATAAGCTCTGGTGTTCCTACATGAACGTGTGCAATCCTATAACCTGCATATTTTACAGATTTATCATTGTATAGTTCTGTTTTTAGGATGTTTAAGAAGGTGTGATCCTCTCCTTTTACTTCTAGTCTAAGCTTTGTTTTTGTGTGTTGTAGAACAGTTATTTCCATGTGTATGCTTCTTAAATTTGGATTTTTAAATGTTTCGCTTTAATAACCAACAGCCTACATCGACTAAATGGGCCTTTTTTTTGTGGAAGAATAAGGTCTTTTTTATTGGAAATTTGAATTTTAATATTTTAATTACTTGAAAATTTGTATCTCTTGTTAGATTATTTATGAACTCTTTTGATTCTATTTTGTGGAAGGAGTAGATTGAATTTGCCAATTGCATTGCTTTTTCTAAAAAGGGTTTATCTGCGTGTTCTCTTTGAACCCCAAATGGTGGGTTTTGTATAACTGTGTCTACTTTTTCATTAAAATCTTCTATTGGTGACCTTATGAAAACTGCATTTTGTAGTTTTAGGTTGTTTGTATTTTGCTTTGCTGTGATTAATGATGAATTATCTATTTCTACAAAGTAGACTTTTTTTGCTCCTAAGATTAAAGCTGCTATTCCTAGGATACCATTGCCACAACCTAAGTCTGCTACTATTTTATTTTCTATATCTTCATTCATATAAGCAAACCATAATGCTTCTGCTGCAATTTCTGATTCTGTTTGGTATTGTTCTAAAGAAACTATTGGTTTTTCTATTTGTTTAAGTTTTGATAATTTAATTGCTAATTGTTTTTTATTCATTTTTTAATTAAATCTCCAATAGTTAATGTTGTTTTGTTTAGATTTATTTCTCTTGTTTGTTCTGACTCTTTGTAAATTTCTATAAGTTTTATTTTGAATAAAGATTGGAATTTCTTTGCTAACTGTATTGATGGTTT
>CBFCXS010000163.1:0-2143 GCA_965602085.1 Candidatus Woesearchaeota archaeon | reverse complement strand
AATCTGCTGTTCCTGGTGTTTATGTTTTTAATACACATGTTGCTGGTGGAGAAGCAATGTGCAAGAAAGCAGTTGAAGGTGCTTATGAAGGAGCACAAGCTAGAGGTATTGATAGGCCAAAAGTAATTGGAGTAACTGTTTTGACAAGTTTGGATGATGCTGATTTAAGAGAACAAGGTTTAGATATAACTTATGATGATTTAGTTCATAGAAGAACAGAACTTGCTAAAAAATGGGGTTTAGATGGTGTAGTATGTGCTGCAAGCAAGGCTGGAGCTTTAGAAAAAGAATTTGGTCCTAATTTTACTTTTATAACTCCTGGAATTAAATGGGCTGGAAAACAAGGAGCAGGCCAAAAGCAATTATATACACCTGATAAGGCGGTAGAAGATTGTAGTGATTCAATATTAGTTATAGGAAGTGCAATTATAAAAGCGCCAGATAGAATAGCAACTGCTTATGAAATATTGCAAGCTATGGCTAAAAAACTTTAAATGAAAACTGAAGTAGACTTAGCAGGAATAGTATTGAAGAATCCTGTTATGACTGCTTCTGGAACTTTTGGTTATGGAAAAGAGTTTTCTCAATTTTATGATTTAGATAAATTGGGTGCAGTAGTTGCTAAAAGTGCAACCTTAAAACCAAGAGAAGGGAATCCTACACCAAGAGTTGCTGAAACAACTTCTGGTATGTTAAATTCAATTGGTTTAGAAAATCCTGGTATTGATCATTTTTTAAGAGAAGCTATCCCATTTTTAGAACAATATGATGTACCTGTTGTAGTTAATGTTAGTGAAAATTGTATAAAAGATTTTGTTGAAGCTGCGAGAAAACTTTCTGTTGATAGAGTAAGTGCATTAGAATTAAATCTTTCTTGTCCAAATGTTGAAGGAGAAGGAATGTTGTTTGGAACAAATGCAAAAGCAACTCTTGATATAGTGCAGGCTGTAAGAGAAGTTACTGACAAGCCTTTGATTGTTAAGTTAACTCCAAATGTTACTGATATTGTTAAAATTGCTTTAGCTGCTTATAATGGTGGGGCTGATGCTTTGTCAATGGTGAATACTTTATTGGGAATGGCAATTGATGTTAAAACAAGAAAATCTAAAATACATAGTGGTGGTAGATATATGGGTGGTTTATCTGGCCCTTGTATAAAACCTGTTGGTGTGAGATGTGTTTATCAAGTTTTTAAATCTGAAATACCTTTACCAATAGTTGGAATGGGTGGAATAATGACTGGTGAAGATGCAATAGAGTATATACTAGCTGGGGCAACTGCAATTGCTGTTGGAACAGCTAATCTTGTTGAGCCTTATTCTTGTGTGAAAGTAATTGAAGGTATAGAAGAGTATATGAGAGAAAATGGTTTTGAAGATATAAATGATTTAAGGGGTAAGATTGAAGATTTGTAAAATTGTGTTCTTAATTATATAAATATTTATAAGTTTGTTTTAGTTGGGTATTTTATGGAATATAAACCTGAAGAACTTAAGAAAGCTTTTGAATTATATTATGCTTTGAGGTCTACTAGTGGAGAATTAGAAGGGCCTTATCATCCTCATTTAAAGAGGGGTTTAGTTATTTCTGCAAAGACTGCCTTAGATAACTTTCGTAAAGGTGTTCATAGTTCTATAGTTGATTTATTTAGTGATGAGTTGAGTAAAATAGAAAGAAAGATTGAGTCTACTTCCAAATCTGGTACTTTTAGTCCAACAAGAATTAATCCTGGTAGGAGAAGAAGTTCTATCTTGGCAAGTGATCATCATGTAGATTGTGGTTATGAATAATTTTATTCTATTGTAATTGCCTTAACTGGACAGATGTCTGCTGCTTCTTTGTTTTCTTTGTCTTTTGAATTTTTATCTTTAACTACAGCTTTTCCAT
Organism: Candidatus Woesearchaeota archaeon; assembly: GCA_965602085.1. Taxonomy (GTDB): domain Archaea; phylum Nanobdellota; class Nanobdellia; order SCGC-AAA011-G17; family JACPIM01; genus CBFCXS01. The sequence goes on along the minus strand of CBFCXS010000163.1, from coordinate 256 downwards.
CTTTCATTTCAAAATTATCTGATACAGAAGTACATGCTCCGCAACCAATACATTTTTCTTTGTCTACTTTAATCATTTTTCTTCCAGTGCTTTATCTATTTCTTCTTTGTCAAAACCTATAATTAATTTATCATCAATTTCAATTACTGGAACTGACATTTGTTTTGATTTTTTAATCATTTCTTGTGCTGCATCTTGGTCTTCATCTACTTTTATTTCTTCAAAGTCTACTCCTTTTTCTTTTAGGTATTCTTTT
>CBFCXS010000162.1:0-2185 GCA_965602085.1 Candidatus Woesearchaeota archaeon | reverse complement strand
ATGATCTAACAGAACATATGGCTAAAGTTAATATAAGAGATGATAACATAAGCAAGGAATGGAAAAAGGTTGATAAAGCCTTTGATGCAATTGTTAAAATAAGCAACAAAAAAGGATATTTTAAATAATGGATGATATGGACGTAGTAGAGAAATATTTAGGTGAAGGTGGAAGTTTCGGTAAAACAGATAAACCAGATAAAAAAGCAGAAAAAGCAAAAAAAGATATATTTAAGATTGTAGATAAATTAGCACAAGCAGGTATGATGGTTGCTAAACTTCCTGATGATTTAATTCCAAGGAAAAATAAAGGCAAAGTTCTTGATGGTGTGGGTGATGCTGTTGATGAATTAAACAAGCTCAAGGATTTAGTTTAAATCTTGTGCAAGATTTAAGATATATTCTAATATCTTGTGTAAGATATGGGTTTAACTCTATTTCAAGAAACAGAGTTTTAAATACTCATAAATAACACACACTTACACAGTCACAAATTTTCATATAATTTAATGATGATGATGAACTGGTTGATGATGATGAACTAGAGCTTGAACTAGAGCTTGAACTAGAGCTTGAACTACATGATGAACTAGAGCTTGAGCTTAGAGACAATGAGTTAAATTTTGACTCATTTTTGGAGTTAATATGAGACTAAAAAGATATATTAATGAATCAAAAGGATCATACCTTGATAATAAAAAGATGCCGAAAGAAGGTCAAACAGTATATGTATTGGTGGGATTTGATAGGAAGGTAGTCAAGGGCAAAGTAATTAAGTTCAACAATATTGATAACAGAGGATTAGCTAATACATATCTTGATATTAAATTAGCAGATGGTAGAAATCATCATACAGACATATCTCAAGTCTATGATCATAAACCAAAGCAGGTCAAGACCAAAGACGAATATGGAGATGTAACCATATGGGAATCTACAGATGATGATACAGAATTAGCTAAAAATCATATCAATGATAATTACCAAACGATTGCATTGAATAGATTAAAACTCAAGGATGTATTAAAGGAATATATATATAATCTTCCTAAAAAGTACAGTACAAAAAAGGAAGTATTAACATATATAAGAAAAGAATATCCAAAGCATGATAGAAAAGATATTAAAGTATATATAGAAGGATTGGATGAATCCAGATTAGAAGAATTCGTGGGATTTATGATGAATGCTGTTGATAAATGGATGTAAAGGATAATTAAAATGTATGACGATATATTAGGAAAAAGAGAAGTTAAAGCTAAAGTCAAGCTCAATGAAGTGACTGTCAAATGGGAACCTGTTGTTAACTCTAAAGTTATTGGATATAATCTTTATTACAGGAAACTAACAAGTTCAGAATTCAATATAATCAATGTAGGTAATCAAACGACCTATGAATTATCCTTGAGACCGGACACAGCATATGAATTATCAGTAACAGCATATGATGTTGATGGTAAAGAATCAAAACATAGTGAAAGAGTAGTATATAATCTAAGAGGGAAAAATGAAACTAAAACAATATCTAAATGAAGCAAAGGGAACAAAATCACAGATTGATTTCATTGCAGACCAATTATCAAATGATGAGGGGTCTACAGATGCAGAATTAATCCTTCATATAGCAAAAGAAACAGGTATATCAATTGCAAATATCTCAAGGTTAGTTCATAAGGAACGTAAGGGATTTATGAATGGTATTATATCAAACCCTAATGCAACTAAAATAATCAGGAAGTATTTGAATAAGATAGTTGAAGGGAAATTCAATCTTGGAAAGAAGGGTAGCAGAGCACATTTAATAGTAACTGATATCATATCATGGCCTGATTGGTATTATAATGATGTACCTCAAAAAAGCCTTGTCAATGATCTAATGAAGAAATTCAAAGTGGATAAAAAGAAGGTGATGTACATATTTGACATATGGCATGATTATAGAGATGGAAAAATAAACTCAATGGAATTCCAAGACTTCACTCATATGGTTTTGCAGGGTGATAAGTATACAGGATACTAATGAGATTTGAACCAGAAAAATATTGGATAACAAGAGAAGAAATTGAACAGTCTCCAAAACAAATGTATAGAGCATATATCTTCAATTATCAAGAAGATATGTGGAAAGCATTTAAAGCAAGGTCAGTAAGAAGTGTAAAAGCACGAAATGCAAATAAGCAATTTCT
>CBFCXS010000161.1:0-2202 GCA_965602085.1 Candidatus Woesearchaeota archaeon | reverse complement strand
AAATTTATTTCCTTGTTTAAATTTTGCTAATTTCTTTGCTTTTGCCATTCCTTGAGTTTTTTATATTCAATAATATATTTTACCTCCCTGTATTACTCACTATTTTTTTATAGTGAGTGAAGTAGTAGGGGAGATTAATTTCTTTCATTATCTCTCCTGATAAACAAATTTATTTCCTTGTTTAAATTTTGCTAATTTCTTTGCTTTTGCCATTCCTTGAATTTTCCCATTTATACAACTTTTAATTCTACTACTTAAAACTATTCCCCTTTTTGAAACTCTTTCGCAAACTTCTGCATTATTAACTGGTTGCCTAAAAAATCCTTCATCAAATAAGTCATCTACAATTTGATTATAATCTTTTCCAGTTCTTGAAGATTTTCCCTTACCTTTTATTATCTCTGGTTTTTTAATTTGAAAACTTCCAGTAATCATTGGTCTTAGATTTATTTTAAATCCTTTTTCAACTAATCCATGAAGTCTTTTCCCATAACTTTCAAATTCTTCTTTAGTCATTAAAATATCATGTTTCTTTGCTTCTTTAGATTCACTATGAAATAATCTACCTGTTCTTTGTATCTCTTCTCTTTTACTTCCAAACAAAAAATCAACTTCTATAACATGTTCTAAATCTTTAATTGAAATCCCTAATTCCATTACTCTTGAAGCAATACAAACCTTACTTTCTTTTGCTATTTGTATTCTATTTTTTGTAGCACCATGAATAAATGGAACTCCTAAAATATTTGCTAATCTTTCACCAATAGCAATTTTATCAACAAATAATAATGTTTTTGTATCCTTTGCTATTAAGTTTGTAGCAAATCTAATCTTCTGTTCTAAGGTATCAAAGATATAAACATTAATATCATGATATTTCTTCCCTAACAATTTCATTAAGTCTTGCCAATTTAATCCTATTGGAAAACCAGTTAAAGCAAAAATATAAGAATGTCTACCATCTTCTCTATAAGGACTTGCACTCTGCCCTATTCTATATTTTGTTTTTAATGTTGCTAATCTGCTAAATGTGTCTGCTGGAAGAACATGACACTCTCCATAAATTGTTAATCCAAATTCTATGTCTTTTAATTTTTCATAACCTTGATAAGTTGATAAAATTAATCTTCCTTCTTCAATCTCTTTTAAAAGTTTTGGTGCAAACTTTGGAAAATATTCTTTTTCCATCTGTTCTAAGATTGTAAGATTTGGGGATATATATAAATTAGGAAGTATTTTATCTTCTTTTTTAACTTTAATTCTACTTAAAGCATAACAAGAAAAAATATCTTTTCCTGCACCTGTCATCCAATAAATACCAATAGCACCATATTTCATAAAATTATCCCATGCTTGTTTTTGAAAAATATATTTTCCATCAAAACTTATAATTGTTGGATTAGGAATAATGTCTTTTTCTTCTACTTGCTTTGGAACAAATGGCAAACTTCCATTCTCTATTATCTTTGCAATCAAATCAAATTCCTTTCCTAATTTAACTCTTGCAGTTCCTTTACTTACAGAAGAAAGCAAATCCCCATACCTATCTTTAACTTCATCTTCTTTTCCTTCCTTAAATACTAAATTACCATCACTAACAAAAATCTTCTCTGGTTCTTTGATGTTTAATTCTTTTCTTAAAAAATCTGGCATATCACCTAACCACTGAGTATATTGATTTATTTTAAAAACATTATATCCTTTTGTTGTATGGTCTAACCATCCTAAAGAAAAAGGAATAAACTTTGGAACAGCAATAAACCATTCATTCTGTCCATTTTGATTTGAATAAGTATGCCAATATTCTTCATACCATTCTTTTAATAAATCTCCATCCCACTCAAATCTTTTCTTTAAATCATCTAATAAAGATAAATTTGATTTTGACAAACTACTTATTTCTGTTTGTAATTCTTCATTCTTCTCTTGAAGTTCCTTAACCAGTTTTGTTATTTTTTCTGACATTTTTGTTCCTCAATATGAAAATGTGTAAGATGTCCTTCCGAATTATAATCTGGGATTAAGGTTATTCCTTTAATTCTATCCTGTTCTCCCAAATCTCTTTTTTCTTTTATTAATCTTGAAACTGGATGTAGAATGAAACTTCCATAAGCATTTTTATTTCTTTTATATAATTTCTTTAGATAAGTCAAACCTTTCTTACAATGCTTACAATTATCATCAATTAAAATATTTAATTCT
>CBFCXS010000160.1:0-2207 GCA_965602085.1 Candidatus Woesearchaeota archaeon | reverse complement strand
ACTTGGAACAGCAGTTGATTCATTCAATGATGTTCCTGTTATAGTAATATCACCACTACCTGTTATGGAATTGACTAATATAAATGCATGTTGATTAGAAACAGCCCAATCAGTAGCTACATCTCCTGTTGCCCCTGCTCCAACTGTTCTAAAAGTTCCTGCAAGAGGAACAATAGTATCTACAACTCCTGTTAAAGGTAAGGTAAAACTGATAATCTTCATACCATCAGCAAGTTGAGCAGGTTCAACATAAATAGCACCACTAGTTGCATGAGATATAGTAACAATTCCAATTACGGCTGTTCGTAAAGGTGAAATAGGTCTTGATTGAACCAATTCCCCTGCTTCAGTAGCACTAACATATACAGGAGCACTTGCTATTAATCCACTTGTATCAATGTCTCTAACAATACCTCTTTTTGTAACATACCCATTGCTATTATTTGGTATATCATGAGTAGCTAAAGCAGGAGAAATTAAAGTTAATTGATTATCAGCTTTTGCTAACCCAATTAATGGTCTGTTATATACTGATGATGCTCCTGCAAAATAAGTAGGAGACCCATTGGTTATAGTTTGTCCTGTCTCATTTCTGACTGCAATAATCATTTCCTGCCCCACCTGAATTGCCATATCAGACTGTTCATTATATATTTGCATGGTATGATTAACTTTATCCCATGAAACTTTACCTTCAGCCCATGATGGAGAATCTTCATCAGTTTGAAATTCAATTGTTTCAGGAGTTACACGTAATTGACCACTTGCCCCTGAAACATCTAATGTATTGAGGACATTTAAATCTGCTATAGGTCTGCTTCCATCTACAAGAGCATATTGAGGATGATCATCATCAAGCAATCCCCCTAAATTTCCATGATCTGTTGCCGCAGCATAATTAATAAGATTATCAAAAGCACTTTGTACCTCAACTGCTATTGCATTACTTCTTCTGAAAACAATTCTTCCAATCAATACTGAATGCTCTCTCAAAAATTGTGGGATATCATCAGGTGCCGCTTCTACTTCTGCTTCTGACAATGACCTTTCATTTGATCTACCATAAATCATATGCAAAGAATTATCATATGGTATCAAATAAAACCATAAACTATTATATCTCCCACTATTCATAGTCTGTAAGAAACCCAATCCACCATCATAATCAGTCATGGGCCATTTACTTACATTACCACCTTCCGTATATCCACCTGAACCATCTCTATAATAGGTAACAAATCTATCAACACCTGAAGTATCAATGGAATTAACAGCTTCAATCTCAAGTAAGTTCCAAACATCTCCTGAACTCATGGTAACAACTCTATCAAAATCTGCCGATTCACCTAATATCAATCCTGTACTATATGCTCTTGCAACAGGATTAGTTGAATACAATCTTCCAAGCATCCTTGCTCTAAAATCCAATGCTCTTGACCCTGCATCATTTACATAAACTTCATTATCAAGATTCGATACTTCACCCAAAGGTATCATGGATAACTGATTTGTATTAGCATGTGTTTCTGCTACTACTATTGGACTGCCACTATTATATTTTACAACTATCCATCTTTCAGTATCCAAACTAATTGGGATTCCATAAGTATCAGCCCAATCAATAAACACCAAAGGAGCATTAGAACTATCTGAAGTTCTTACTATTCCTGCACCACCTGATACATTAATTGTATTAGAAGATACTTTTTTAATAACTCCACCTGAAATCCATCCTGAAGACATTAGTTGGTTCAGTCCATCCTGAACAGTCTTATAAGTTGCATTTAAATTATTAAAATTAACTGCATCTGCATTCTTAGGTAAGACTGCTATTTGATCTCCTGTTACCTTAACAGAAACAGGAAATGAACCTGAAACTTGAACAGCTTCAAACAATTCATCTCCCTGTAGTGGACTTGCACTAGGTAATTGTGTTATTGTCTTTGTTGCCATAATTATTAAACCTCATATATATTTATATTTTTATTAACTTTTATGCCGCAGATTCACTACTTGAACTTGAGCTATAAGAAACACCTGCATCATAAATGTCTTGAATCTCCTGTTGAGTTAATTCAATATCATACCATCTAATATCATCAATCCATCCACTAACCTTATGTTGTTTATTAGCAGGAGAAAATGTATTATATCCCATTCCAAAAGCTAATTGCCCACTTCCTGAAGTCATAGTATTTGATGAATCA
>CBFCXS010000159.1:0-2247 GCA_965602085.1 Candidatus Woesearchaeota archaeon | reverse complement strand
GTGATAAATTTTTTAACCCTTCAAAATAATAATTATATAAAAATGATTGTATCTTTGGATCATCTAATTCATCCCTAATAATCCTAACATAAGTTCTAGATAAATCCTCAACAAAAAACTTCCCTAACTCCCTTATAGCTACACCAGGCTGTAATTTTTCTAAACTTTCAGTAACTATTTTTTTAATTCTTTCTCTTCTTGATATAATCCATTTATTAACCAAAGTAGAACTTTCTTGCTTAGAAGGTTTTACACAAACATTTTTAATGTAGTTGCCTAAATTCCATATTATTGTTAAATCTCTATTAATTTCTTCCGCAGAACTATAACTAAATTTTAAAAAATACATTGGATTTTGAGAGATATACATCCAACGCATTATATCCGCCCCTATTTTTTCAACAGCCTCATCAAACCAAATTGCATTTCCTAAACTTTTGTGCATAGGTTTACCTTTTTCGTCTCTTACCTCTTCATAAGCATAAACTTTTTTATAAGGTGATTTTCCTTCTAAAGTTATACCCATAAATAATAAAGAATAAAACCACAACCTTACTTGTGATCTCATTTCAACAATCAATTCTGCTGGAAACCATTTTTTCCAATATTTTTTATCCTCAAGATAATTTAAAGTAGAAAATGGAACAATTCCAGCATCTAACCAACAATCACCTACTTCTTCTACTCTTGAAACTTTTTTTCCACATTCAGAACATTTTATTTTTACCTCATCTATCCAAGGTCTATGCAATTCTGGTAGTTTATCAACAATTTTTTTATCAATTGCTTTTTCTTTTAATTCTTTTAAAGAACCAATAACTTCCAATTTCCCACATTCACACTCATAAAACATTAATGGTAACCCCCAATACCTCTTTCTAGAAATATTCCAATCACCCATATTGTTTAACCAATCTTGCATTGATTTACTAATGTATTTTGGAACCCAAACAACTTTGTCAGCAGCATCTTTCATTAAAGGCCTTACCTCATCTGCTCTAATAAACCACTCAGAACTCATTCTAAATATTAACTCTTCTTTACATCTCCAACAAACAGGATATCTATGCTTATAATTTTCAATTTTGTATAAAATTTCTCTTTTCTTTAAATCTTCAATAATTAATTCTTTAGCTTCCATCACATTTCTATGTGATAACCATCCAAAATCATCATTATAATTCCCCTTTTCATCTAAAGCTGGTGTTATTAAAGATAATTTTAAACCCTTCCCTAACTCATAATCTTCAGCACCACAAGTAGGAGCTATATGAACTATACCTGTACCTTCATCCTCCCCAACTTCATTCCAAGCAATAACTTTATGTTTAACTCCCTTTTGGACTTTTATATTTGGATAAAAAGATTCATATTCCAACCCAACTAAATCCTTACCTTTTATTTTATCTAAAATAGTATAGTCTCCTTTTAATTTGCTCAACATAGTTTCAACAAGATAGTAAACTTCCTTTCCCTCCCTAACCTTAATATAATTTAAATTTGGGTTTACGGCAGCAGCAACATTAGAACTTAGAGTCCATTCAGTAGTTGTCCAAATTAATAAATATTCATTATCTCTTCTTTTTATCTTTGCTTTTACATAAACTGAGGGATGCACAAGTTCAGCATAACCTTCATCACTCATTTCATGTTGGGATGAAGAAGTTCCACAACGGATACACCAAGGTAAAACTTTTGTTCCTTTATACAACCAATCTTTCTCATTACATTTTTTTAAAAAATGCCAAATATATTCTATATTTTTATCAGACATAGTATAGTAAGAATTATCCCAATCCATCCACTGCCCTAATCTAATAGATTGATCTGTCTGAATTTTAGAAAATTTTTCTACTCTTTCTCTACAAGCTTTAGAAAATTTATCCAAACCAAAAATTTCAATGTCTTTTTTAGAGTTAAAACCCAATTCTTTTTCTGTCTCAACTTCTAACCATAAACCTTGGCAATCAAATCCATTTTGAAATCTCTGATCAAACCCTTGTAAGGCTTTGAACCTTTGATATAAATCCTTATAGGTTCTACCCCAAGCATGATGCACACCCATAGGGTTAGTTGCAGTTATTGGACCGTCAAAAAAAGACCAAGGTTTTTTTCCTTTATTTTTCTTTCTAAGTTTATCAAATATCCTTTTAGTTTTCCAATATTTCAAGATTTCTTCTTCAAACTGTTTTAAATCATACATCTTTAATCATTTATTTCCTTGATTTATATAATTTAGCCTATAAA
>CBFCXS010000158.1:0-2263 GCA_965602085.1 Candidatus Woesearchaeota archaeon | reverse complement strand
CAAATAAGCAATTTCTAATAGCTCTTAGAAAGAATTATACTCAATTTCAAAACCATTTAGAAGACCCTGATAATTACAATACAGGTGTTCATTTAAATGTAATAAAAAATAGTTTACAGGATATTTTAAATTGTTTTGAAGGTGGTACAAGTGGTATTTTTTGTAAAGCTATCCAGAAAGTATATGATGAATTTGCATAGGGATTAGAGATGAAATTAAGACAATATCTAAAAGAAGAACTAATCATAAGAGATGAGCATGGTGAAATAGAAAGATTAAAATGGACATACAATAAGAAAAATGTCAATAAGATAGCTTATAACTATGATGCTGAAGTTCAAAGATATGATAGTAGCTCTGCAACTCTAAAGGATTCTAAAGGCAGATTGATATTCATAGATACAAGGAGATAATAATGGATAAGATAGAGAAATATTTAGGTGAAGCAAGGGATGCCAATAAAGATGCATTCTATACATGGGCAAGAGAAAAAGATGGTGAAACTCTAACTGCTGTAATAGCAGCAGGTGGGATGGTATTAGCTGCATGTACAGGAAAATTTCAAATAGCAAGGGGATCAATACCCGATTGGAGAGTTAATGGCAAGAGTGGTGATATCAGCTTTCCCTATGCAGCATTTAAAGCAAAACAGGCAAAGATCATAGGTAAAGATGGATGGATATTGGATGTAATGAAGGGTGATTTATCATATGAGGTATATTGATGAGATTTAATCAATATCTAAATGAATTCAAACTTGATCTAACTAAGGATGTAAAAGAATTTGTTGCCAATAATGAGTTTTACAAGTATTATAAGACACCTGAAGATTTTCAAGGCACATGTGATGGAGTATCTTCAGACCTATATAAATTCTTATTAGATAAAGGACATGATGTAGAGCTAATAGAAGGGATAGGAGTCAAATTTGAATTACCTAAAAATCATCCCAATATAAATATTCCTCAATATGTATCTCATGTGGTATTAAAGGCAGGAAATAAGGTAGTTGATTTAACCGGAAGGCAATTTGGATTTGATAAGGTAAGAATAATTTCATTATCTCAATTTAAAAATCAATTCAAGAAGATAAAACCCTTTGAAGCATGGAAAAGATAAAATGAAATTAAAACAATTCCTAAATCTTGTACAAGAAAAGCAAATTGATAATATCCAGATAGGTCTAATGGAAGCTGATCAACTTGAAATGCAGCTTGCAGAACCAAACTCCCCATTAGCTCAAGCCTTCAATGGTCAAGAGAAACTGATAAAGAAATACCCAAATAAGATTGAACGGTATAAAGGGGAGTATGGATCATTCAGGTACATACTAAGGGATGATAATAACAATATCATAGCAGCAGCACAAGGGGTATTAATACCACCTATACTATCTAATATATTCGTTGATTCAGGCATAAGAAGACAAGGCATAGCATCAAAGCTTTTAAAACAAGCCAAAAAGGATATCAAAGGACTGAAGATATCATCCGATAAAACAGAGCTAGGTAAGAAGTTCTTTAAATGAAGCTACTCAAGTATCTAATACTAATAATTCTAATGTTTTTAATCTTATCTTTCCTGTTATCCAAAAATATTTCAGACAGTATTAAGAGAATAGGAAATAACAAACACACTAAAGAGGATATACACGGAGAGTAAATATGATACAACCTATATTAAGAGACACCATAACTTTAAAGAAGGAAATTGTCAAAGGATTTGTAGACCGTGGGGGAGTCTTTCATGAAGATGAAGATAAAAACTCTTTCATAGCAGAAAGATATGTCAGTGAATATTTCAATGTTCGATTAAATGAAGACAAAGATAATAAAGAACCAGATCAAGGATATAAGGATGAGAAATAGACTAAAGCAATATCTAATAGAACTTGCAATGAAAAAGGGAACAACAATAACACCACCTAAATATAAAGAAGAATCAATGTATGAGCAAGATATAATATTAGAAGATGGGTTAAAATTCAAATTCATATGTTATTTTTTCAGAACATCAGGACTATGGGAAGTGGCTTTTGAAGACGAACAAGAAGTAAGAGCTAAAGAAGCAAAAAGACAAGGAGCATCAATAGAACTATTTGCAGCACTAGAAAAGGTATTTAAAACCTTTATAGATAAAGCACTTCCAAATGAATTTCATTATTCAGCAGATTTAGAGGAAAAGTCAAGAGTAAAGCTATATGACTTATTAGCAAAGAAAATAGTAAAAATGGGCTATGGATATAAACTATATGAAAGGAAAA
>CBFCXS010000157.1:0-2274 GCA_965602085.1 Candidatus Woesearchaeota archaeon | reverse complement strand
AGCAAAAGATATGCCACAAATGCCACCGCAGGGTATGCCTCCTGGTATGATGTAATCATGAGAAAAATTTTACTTATTGATCCAAAGTTAGTAGATTTGCTTCTTGAACAAGTTAATCTAAGATTAGTTATAAGAGAACCTAAATCTCCAAGAAAAACAATTAAACAAGTAAGAAAAACATTAGCAAGAATAACATCTGCAATAGAAGCAAATTATAAAATTTCAGAAGAAAATAAAAGAGGGATATATCTAGATTTCTTAAATAAAGAATTAGTAAGAAGAAGATGGGAAGCTGCAAAACCAGATTGTGCAATCTGTGATAATTGGTATGATTTCATAGATAAAAAACTTACATCTGGCTGTCAGGTAGATAAAGAAGCATACTAAAGAATACAAGAAGACTTTATAGCAATATGCCAAAGTTACTCTCCAAAAAATCAAACAGCAATTGAAGAATCAAGAATAGAAAGAGAGCAAGAAATACAAGTAGTAAGGCAACTTATACAAGAAATAGAACAAAGAGAATACATACCACCACCTTGTATGCCAGGTGCAGCATAAAAACATTTAAAAATAACAAAAACTATCACATATTTATCAAAACAAGGGGTGTAAAATGGCTAAAAGACTTACAAAACAAAATATTATAGATCAATTAGTTAAAAATAATGTTATTCTTCAACAAAAATCTGCAGATTTACTGCAAAATATGAACACTTTAAACAAAAATATGACAAACTTAGTAAATATTTTCCAAAAAGCTGCAGAAAATATAGACAAAGGTGACGAAAAAGAACCACTAACATTCAAATTACAACAATTACTTGACCAAAACAAACAATTAGCAAGAGGATTGTTGCTTTTAGAGCAATACATAAAGCAAAGAACACCACAACCAGCAAAAAATGGGTTCTGAACCTTTCTTTTTAGTAGATGAAGAACTATTAGAGTTAGAAAGTATACTAACAGAAGTACAATTTAGAATAAACAACCCAGATTTTGAAAAAAATCAATTAGTTCTTAGATCATTTGTAAAAGCTTGTATAAACACACAAGTAAAACCTAAACCAATCCCAATGCCAATTCAGCCACCAACACCAACTACTCTAAAGAAACCAACAAAAGAACTAAAACACAAGAAAATACCAAAAAAGAAAAGAGTTTTCCCAATCCCAATACCAGGTGGGAATAATTTAAAACAATTCAAAACAAAAACAAAATATAAAAAACAAATAGAAGAGCCAAAAGATAAAGCATATTTAATCAGAGATAGAGTTACAAACAAACCATTAGCAGTAGCAGACATAGATGATAGATATATAATAAGAGAACCAAGAGTATCAGAAGAACAAATACAAATATTAAGATTAGTAATAAGTAAAAGACCAGAATCACCAAAAAAAGCATGGCAGTTATTAAAATTACTAGCTCCAAATTTAAAAGAAGAGGAGTTAACAAACATAAAATATTATATTATAAACTCGCTGTTCGCCCTGGGAAGGTTAGAACCTCTACTCCATGACAAAGAAATTTCAGGTATTCAATGTGATGGTGTAGGGAAATACCTAATGATAAGAAGAGATGGAAAATTATTAAAGACAAACATTATCTTCAAGGATAAGGAAGATTTAGATTCATACCTACAAAAATTAGCTCAGAAATTCAACAAAACATTAAGTGAAAACAACCCTATACTAGATATAGTACACAGACATCACAGGTTTCAAATAACACTAGGTTTGCATGGTGCATCATCTAGATTTGTAATAAAAAAGGTAGAATAAAAACATTTAAATATACAAAATAATACATTATAATAAATGGAGGCAGTTATATGAGAGGTGTTATATTAGCCTTAGGAATACTTGTAATATGTGCAGCAGTTTCTTATTCATTTGAAGATTTAGCAGGTTATGCTTCCTATATATTTAATGATGAACAAGGCTATACAGCTATTCAAATAACAGGTACATCATTCACACAAGACCCAGTAACAGGAGATGAAGTTACAACTGTAGAGCAAGGAACTCCTATTTCTATACTCATAAAACCAGGAGATGGGGGGGCAAAAAAAACACTTTCAGTTCATGCTTATCCATCTAATCTAAGAAGAGGAACTACAAACTGGTGCAATGATGCAATAGGTACCTGTTTATCAGAAAAATGCACTCAAAGTTTTAAATGTAAAGGTACTAGGTCTTTAAATTTCAGAACAAATACATTATCACCAGGAACATATTATATAAGAATTTATGATTATGAATTTAGTGGTTA
>CBFCXS010000156.1:0-2277 GCA_965602085.1 Candidatus Woesearchaeota archaeon | reverse complement strand
CTTTTTAAGTTGAGTTTTTAGATTTAAATTTTGAACCTCTAAACTCAAATTGTCAATAACCAAAATCTCTTTCATTCTTGATATTCGAACATGGTTATAACACATCAGACCAAACACTACAAGAAGCATTATAGTAACTGCAAGATAGATAATCTTCTTTCGTAATTCATTCATTTTATTCTACCTTTCTTTTCTTCTTTGATGTTATGTCCTTTTTTTCGTTTTATCTTATAGCCTTTTTTCTTATGTGGTGGGAGTCTATATATATTTCCACGGTAATCAAATTCATTTGTTTCTCTTGGCTTTAATCTCCTGCCACATATAGAGCATCTAGTTTTTTTATCGGTCTCTACAATTTCTTCTGAACCACACCATTCTTCCTTAACAATACCTTTGATCTTTCTTCTAAGCTGTTCATCATTCATGGTAATCCTTTCATATTTAAAGTGGAGGAAAGGACAGGATTTGAACCTGCAAACGATACCAAAGCACCGTTATAGAGTTTTCAAGACTCATCGACTGTTCCCTACTGTCAACCTTTCCTCATTCCATTCTACTCTATTTGGATTATTCATATTGATACTTAAACAACTTTTTCCACATTTTTATTTCCTTCATAGCGGAAAGTATAGGATTTGAACCTATGCAGGTGTTACCCCGGCCTAAGATTAGCAATCTTGCACATTACCATACTCTGTCAACTTTCCTGCTTGTCTAATCCATGTATGCCAATGTTTATGCAACATGAAATTTCATATAGCTGAAGTTTATCATTCCATACCATTTTCTTCCAAGTGCCACATTTCCAACACTTGGCTTTACCCTTCTTCTTGTTTATCTTTATCTTCACCTATGGTCTCATCCTTTCCATCAGGTAAAACAATTTTCGATATATGAACTTCCATCCCACATACATCACAATGAAGATAATGATGCTCTAAGGCCCATACCTCATCAAAGGCATGTACACCATGCTTACAGTTTGATATCTTCCATGCTTCACAGAAAGTATCATCCTCAACTATATCACCCAAAGGATGAGTAATACCAACATACTTATTGATTATCATTGTCATTCTTGGCACTATCTCCTGCACTATTATAGAAATTCATAGTTTGAGTTTCACCACGTTTTCTTCCTTTCATGTAAGTATCCAATCCTTCACTTGACATGTTGTAGGCATGTTGAATATTATCATGTCCACTCTTATGAGACATGATGTTAGCCATTTTAAATCCCATACTCATAGCTATAGTTTCATCAATGTTTTCTCCAAGAAATACGAATGACCAAAGTTTGGTATCTTCAAGTTCATTGATAAGTTTGTTGATAGCTATCCTGCCTTCTTCTCCCTCATAGTCTGAAGAATTGTTTTCAGCACCATCAGTTTGAATAACGATTAAAGCCGCTTTATTCTCTCTACTATCAGCTTTCATCTTTACCTTAACATTATTTATACAAAAGGCAATGGCATCATACAATGCAGTCATACCACCTGTCCACCATTCACTCAACTCTTTGGTTTCATTGATAGGTACATTATCATAGTTGCAATGAATATCATCATCAAACTCAACAATGGTAACAAGATTATCCATTGTATCATCATCTTCTTTCAACAGCTTTGCTCTTTGTTCATTGAAGTTATCAACAGCAAGTTGTTTCTTACTGTTCATAGAACCACTATGATCTTGAACAAAACCTATATAAGTTACAGCTTCACTTTGCATCTTTCTTTCCCCCCTTGACAACTATCGGTTGTCCTTCATACTTTTTCTTTTTAGGTTTCTTCCATTCCCCTGAAGAAAAATATGCTATATATGCTATAGCCAATCCACATAATGTTGCTGATATGCTCCAAAAGAATATACCTAACATTCCTTTGAATGATATCACCATACATGACCATATAAACTCAAACATGTTTCACTCTCCTTTAATACCACATATCATCAGGGTCTTTTGGTATTCTGACTTTTTTCTTTTTCTGTTTATGTTTCTTTGGATTGGAAAAGAAAAGAGCATCAATCTTTTTTTGAATTTCTTTCTTTTCCAATCCTGTTGCCTGTTCACGTAATTCCTGCAAATCTTCCAATTGCGTATGATAAACTTTGTTTTTCAATTTTGAATCCTTTCCAATAGGGTTATTTTACTTCAAGCATGTTATTTGGATATGGTTCCCCTGATACAATCTTTTCAATCCATGTAGGGAATTCTTTATCCTTGTAATATTTCTTGCACCTGTCAATAAAGGTCTTTAGACGTACCATGACTGA
>CBFCXS010000155.1:0-2289 GCA_965602085.1 Candidatus Woesearchaeota archaeon | reverse complement strand
TTTTACTCATAGTTGTAACTTTGGTCCAAGTGCCAATAGAACTTTCACCAGCTATAGCATTTGCAGCTTCATAAATATCCACTCTATGAGGTTCAACATAGAACTCAACAATTAAATCCTTTTTATTTGGTTTATATTTTAAATCAATATACTCCACAATAACACCTCTTTTAATAACATATATAAATAATCTTCAATTTAAAAACCTTATGCCAATAAATGCATCACCACAATATAATGCAGCAGAAAAAGAATATCTAGCTGCGCAAACTCCAGAAGAAAAACTAGAGAAATTAAAGAAAATGTTATCTCTAGCGCCAAAACATAAATCATCCGAGAACCTATTAAAAGAATTAAAAGCAAGAATGGTTAGGTTAAAAACCTTAATAGCGAAACAAAAAGCATCTAGAAAAGGTGGATTCTCATTATCAATTAAAAAACAAGGTGCAGCACAAATAACTTTAGTAGGTGCAACAAATACAGGTAAATCAACTTTATTAAAAAATTTAACAAATGCTAAAATAAAAATTTCAGATGTACCATTCACAACAGCAAGACCAGTACAAGGAATGTTAGATTATGAAGGAATAAAATTACAAATTGTAGAGATTCCGGCAATTAAAGAGAATTATATAGAAACTTCATTAGGTCCAACTAATCTATCAATTGCAAGACAATCAGATTTACTAATATTAATGTTCAATAATAAAAAAGAATTAGACTTAATAAAAAAAGAATTAAAGCATGGAGAAGTAAATATTCAATTTATCCTATTCAAAAACCAAAAAAACTTACCAAACTTAATCTGGAAAAAATTAAATCTAATTAAAATCCACACAAAACAACCAGGAAAGAAACCAAAATTTCCTCCTTTAGCATTAAAAAAAGGTTCAGTAATAAAAGATTTAGCAGAACATGTTCACAAAGATTTTATTAAACAATTTAAATATGCAAGAATTTGGGGAAAGAGTTCAAAGTTTGAAGGACAAAGAGTAGGATTAAATCACAAATTAAAAGATGATGACATAGTAGAATTACATATTAAATAAATTTACAAACCAATTAGCTATATTATTCCAAAGAGTAACAATAGGAGTATCTTTCACTTCTTCAACTTCTTCTTCATTTTCTTCACTATTCTCAATAGCATAATCTGGATGATAACATTCACCATTAAATTCATTTGAACCTAACTCAGTTGTATCTCCTTCATCAGTTCTTATTATTTCATCAGAACAAGCATTGTGCCATATAGTTTCTATTACATTTCCTTCTTCATCATAAACTTTTCTTGAATAAACTTTTCCTTCATTACTACCAACAGCATACACAGGTTCATGTTGAGGATATTCACAATTTGATGTTGTAGTATCTCCATCATCAGTTCTAATAACCTCACCTGGATTTATAAAAGAATTATACCATCTTGTTTCTATTACATCCCCATTTATTACTGTTGTCCTGCAATATAATTTATCTTTGTTACCTTCTTCATCTAATATAAACCTCTCCCAGTCTGGTACACTATCAAGAGTAACATCCACAGGTGCAACTACACTAACACAAGAAAGAATTACTAATGTTACCAAAATTATTCCTAACTTCATAATCTATATATCATAATATACACTTATAAATTTTTCCTAAGTAACATTTAAATATTTCAAAAATAAATTAATATTATGCCTATACAATTTATTGGCTTAAAAGATTTTAAACCAGAGGAAACAGAAGTCATTACAGAAATTTCAGAGCACTATCACGAAAAACTTAAAATTAAAGTTCATAAATTTCTTCTAAAAGTCCATATTAAAAAACAAAGAAAAGCTGGAAACAGACAAAAATTCTCTTCACATTTAAGATTGGAAACACCACACATTCTAGCAGTCTCAGAATCACATGATTGGGATCTACCAAGAGCATTGCATGAATGTTATAAAAAATTAGAAAGGGAAATAAATCACAAACTTAAATTAGAAGGACACTTACCTAAACCAAAATAACCAAACTAAAAATAAACCTATTAAACAACCCATTATAATCATTATACTTATTATCATAATATAATTAGTTTCTTCTTTTTCAACAACAAGCTCATCAACTACTATATCCTCCTCTGGTTCTTCTTCAACTTCAGTAGTACTGTCTGGATTTATCAAAGGACTCCCCCATTCATCATACATTTGAATTTTACACTCATCATTCAAACAATCTCCTATGCAATCACAATATAGCTCTTCACAAACATTTGCCCATCCTATATCTATATCTATAGTTTTATCTTTCAAA
>CBFCXS010000154.1:0-2338 GCA_965602085.1 Candidatus Woesearchaeota archaeon | reverse complement strand
TCTTATCTATTTTGTTGATGTTATTACATATAAATTTTGTGAAGGAAAATGTTTAAAAAGGCATATTTGGTAATTGATTATATGCGGGAGTGCTGGAGTGGTCAAACAGGACAGCCTCAAGAGCTGTTGGCTTAGTGCCTACATAGGTTCGAACCCTATCTCCCGCATTTGCAATGAAAGTTTTAATTAATGAAGAAGGGAAGGTGTATTTTAGTTCTAAGAAAGAGTTTCATACAAAAGAAGGGGTTGTTAAAGTAAAGAATGGAGTTGTGAAGAGTAAGTTGGGTAAGAAGTTTTATGTGTTTGATGCTAAGTTTGCTGATTTGGTTCATAAACTTAAGAGAGGACCTGCTATAATTTTGAAGAAAGATATAGGGAGTATATTAGCTTATACTGGAATTAATTCTAAAAGTAAAGTTCTTGATGCTGGTGTTGGTGCTGGGTTTTCATGTAGTTTTTTAGCTAATGTTTGTGATAATGTTATTGGTTATGAGAAAGAGAAGAGATTCTTTGAAATAGCTAAAGATAATTTTAAATTTCTTGGTTTGAAAGTTAAGTTGTATAATAAAGATGTGTATAAAGGTATTTCTGAAAGAGGTTTGGATGTTATTACTTTAGATTTGGTAGAACCTTGGAAAGTTTTAGGTAGTGCTTCTAAAAGTTTGAAATCTGGTGGGTTTTTAGTTTGTTATGTTCCTCAGATTACTCAAGTTATGAAAATTGTTTCTATGGCTAAAAATAAATTTGCTGTGGAGAGAGTAATAGAGAATACTGAGCGTTCTTGGGTTGTGAAAGATAAAGTTGTGAAACCTGAGCATGTTGGTTTATTACATACTGGGTTTTTGGTTTTTTTGAGAAAAGTTTAGAAAATAGATTTAAACCAATTAACTATCCCCATAGTTGTTTTTGTGAACCATAGTTTGATTGAAGTTCTTATTCTCTGTGATTCTAATTTAATTTCCCCAGAATCTAATGCTTGTTGTATTGTTATTTCTTGATTTTCTAATTTTTGGATTGTGTTTTCTGATACATAGATATTTAGAGTTGGATCTTCTATACCATTTAATTTAAGCTCTAGAATTCTCGCATCTTTTGTTACTACTCCAATTATTATTTGTTTATTTGTTGTATCTAGATATGCATTAATTCTTTCATTTCCTACTAAAGATTTTACTATACTAGGCATATTATCTAAGTTGTTGTTATATTCATTTTTTAACTGACTTAATTCTCTACCTAATATCTCTTGAGCTGATACTTGTGTGATTAGCAAGAGTATGATTATTGGGATTAGATATTTCATAGAAGTGAGAATAAAGAAAAATATATAAAATTACCTCTATAGTTGATATTATGGCAAAATTACCATTTGAAACAATTAAACGAGAATTAATAGTAAAGAAGGAAGCTAAAACTAATGAGAAATATGGTAAAAAACCTTCAAATAGAAGTGTTGAAGAATGGATAAAATATGGTATTGTGATTATAAATAAGCCAGCTGGTCCTACATCTCATCAGGTTTCTGATTATGTTAAGAAGATATTGAATGTTAAGAAGAGTGGACATTCTGGTACATTAGACCCAAATGTTACTGGTATCTTACCTATAACATTAGATAAGGCTGTAAGGGTAGTTCAATTTTTATTAACTTCTGGAAAAGAATATGTTTGTTTGATGCACTTACACAAAGAGGTTGATGAAAAAGATATTAGTAAAACAGCTAGAAAATTTGTTGGTGTAATTGAACAAATGCCACCTGTTAGGTCTGCAGTTAAAAGACAATTAAGAAAAAGAAGTATATATTATTTTGATATATTAGAGATTTCTGGAAGAGATGTTTTGTTTAGAGTTGGTTGCGAAGCTGGAACTTACATAAGAAAACTTTGTGATGATTTTGGGAAGAAACTAAAAGTTGGTGCACATATGGCACAATTGATTAGAACTAAAGTTGGACCATTTAAGGTTTTAGATATGGTTAGTTTGCATGAGCTGAAAGATGCTTATACTTTATTTGAAGATGGTAAAGTTGAAGAAATAAAGAAAGTTATTTTACCTTTTGAGAGAGCTGTTGAACATTTGGGTAAGATTTATGTTTGTGATGGCGCAATTGGTTCAATATGTCATGGTTCTCCACTTTATGCTGCTGGAGTTTCTAAATTTGATTCAGAGATTAATCGTGGGGATTTAGTTGCTGTTTTTAGTTTAAAAGGTGAGTTAGTTGGTGTTGGAAAAGCTGATATGAATTCTAAAGAGATTAGTAAAAAAGATAAAGGTACTGTTGTGAGTGAAATTAAAGTGTTTATGGAAAGAGATGTTTATCCGAAATGAAAGTTGTTAA
>CBFCXS010000153.1:0-2366 GCA_965602085.1 Candidatus Woesearchaeota archaeon | reverse complement strand
CAAATACATTTTCCCAAGGATGAAAATTAATTTTAGATTTTATATCATGTAGTTCTTCAGGTATTGCTCCCATAAGATGCCAATCATAATCTTCAACTGTCTTTCGAATAAACCCTAATAACTTTTTTCCAAAATCACCACCTGTAACTTGTTCACCCGTAACTTTTTTCATTGCAAAATGATTTTGACTACCTGCCCATAAAACCTTGATTTTTTTACTTTTATCATAATACTCATGAGCAGGATATCTATCTCCCCATACAAATTTAGGTAGATGATTTGGAATAACAGCTATTTTTTTACAGTGTGGAGAATATATCTCTTTGAGCTTTGCAGTAGAAGTAACCATTGCATCACATTCAGACATTATTGATTTTACTATGGATTCATTATCGTTATAGTAAAGAGAAGCATAATTCCATTTAGGAATACCAAACAACATATCATCTATCTCATATATGATAGGAATAGGATATCTCTGTTGTATAGTATTCTTAAAATGCTTCAAAAGATTCAAATGTCCTTCAGTAGCACTTCTTTGAAATTGAACGAAAGTAAAAGGTTTATACCACTCAATATCAGAAATATAATTCATCATATATGTTGAATGAACTTGTACTTGTTTGTTTCTGAAATGATTGAGTAGAAAATATGGATATATTACTCGTATTGTTCCACAACCTTGAGTATCCCCAATATATCCTAGAAAACCTAATTTGGCAGGTTTTTTCAAAGACTTTAAAGTAGCTTTCTTCTTCAATTTATTATAATCCTTGAAGAATCTTCAGCCTTCTTCAAAATCTCTTTTACATTTTGGTTATCTTTAAGACTTCTGAGAAATTTTTTATAATCAGATAAACACTCTGCTCTAGTGTAATCCTGAAATTTTCCTGAATTTTTCTCTGTTTCTCTCTCAACTTTGTCTATTTCTAGTCTACAAAAAATACATTGTTTCGGATATTCTCCATCTACTTCAGGTTTACTCCCCTCAATAATATCAACATAATTGGGGGGGAACATCTCTTGACATTTTACACACTTCGGCATTCTGTTTAACTCCCACTCATATTTTACTCCTTCCGATACATTAGTATCATTTTTGACTCAATTAGATAATAACATGACTTCCGACAATTGTTAATGTTTTATTTTTAATTTTTTTTCCTTTTAGGATTTTTATCCATGTTCCACTAGTAATAGGCATTTCTCCCCTCTTAGAACCATCAACCATGATATTCCCTTCAAGTATTTTAATTTCTTCTTTGCCTTGATATAGGTCTCCCATGACATTTACAGCTACATTTGTAGAGGGAAGTAAAGGAGCAGATTTTTCGGGAGCAGATTTTTCGGGAGCAGATTGTGTAGGTTTTTTCTTTTTATAGCCAGTACCAAAGAAGGGATTACTCATCACTTTTTAAAACTCTCATCAACTCTAAAGTTTCTTCAGTAACTTCCATTACAAGATTTCTTGGATATGAACAACACTTACATATAAGATCATATCGTACCAAATCCAAACTTTCTTTTCTCAATTGCACTTCCATCTCATGACCAAATAATGTAAACATATCACCTTTTATCATTTCTTTCTCTCCTTCACTTTTTTATTATCATCTTCCTCATAAGCTTTTACATCTCTTTTATGATACTTTGATTCCAAATCCCTTTGAAGTGCTCTTTTGATTTTTTTCAGGTCTCCTACCTTAATCTCATCTAATTGATCATCAGTTTCAAGCCTTTCAACTGTATTTCTTATTATAGACCGGATACCATCAAGATCAAGATCATTATTTTTACCATGTTCTTCACTTCTGATAGTTGCTTCAACAGAATCACAAATCATTAAAATTGCAGCTTCTAAGGAAGTTGGTGGAGTTGTATTTCTATACCTAAATAGGTCTTCTTCTATTCCATTTGCCTTTAAAGCCAATGATTTAAGTATAGAGTTACCATGATGCTGTGTGATTGGTAGAATTAGTTCAGAAGGAAAATCATATAATTGAACAAGTATCAATGCTCCATCAGATACATGTTTTGAGAGAAGATGAAAGGAAACCATTGGATCAAGATCATCATGCATATTTGAAGAACCATTTTGATTCTCAAAAAAACATTCTGGAAAAGTAATTTTTCCAGCATCATGATAAAAACCCAATACTCTCATTAAATCAGGATTGATATTTAACTCTAAAGCTACTGCTTCACATAAAGAAGCAACACTTTGAGAATGTTTAAAACTGCCAGGTGCTTTATCCCTTAATTTTTCTAAAAATGAATGTTTTGCATCTAATAAACCCTTGAGATTATACTTTTCATTATCAAACTCTATTAACTCCATGCCTTTTTTCCTTTCCAATTTAAACAGC
>CBFCXS010000152.1:0-2367 GCA_965602085.1 Candidatus Woesearchaeota archaeon | reverse complement strand
ATTATTATTTTTTTATTTTTTTTCTTTGCTTTCCCGTAGTTGTTTTTTTGTTTCTTTATATTACTAATTACTTTTTTTGCTAGTTTTGTATGGTCATAGAAAAAATTAATGTATGGTCCAATTACTTTTATATTGAACTTCTTTTTTAGTTTTCTTTCTAAATCTCTAGCAATTTGATGAGGTGCTTTTTTTAGTTTTTTGGAGAATTGAAAACAAGGTAAAGCTAAGTCCCCCATTTTTGGGTCTGGAGGAGTTTCTAGAAATACTTCTTGTTTTAGTATCCTCTTTAGAGTTGATTTAACCTCTTTCTCAAAATTCATAATAAAAGAAAAGGAAAAGGAATATTTAAAGATTACTTAACCTTGCTAAGAGGATCTAAAGTTTTCCATGAATTGTCAAACATATGATTTACTGCTTTAGCAAAGTAAGGTGTGTTTATCCATATTCCTACATCATAAGTAGGGTGCACTTCATTATCATTTAATACCATGAATAGTAATTCTTTGTCATCAATTACACAGAATCTTGCATCTAATTTATTTGATAAATGTTTTATTTCAGCAAATTTACTTACACTTTTTATTATTTCTTTGTTTTCTTTTGTTATAGGTGCCGCAATTTTTATTTTAACCCCTTTTTTGGATAATCTTTCTAGTTCATATTTTAAAGCTTCAACTTTTCTTAATATCCCTTTAGAGGTTGTAACTAAAGTAATATTTTTTGTTGCATTTTTTACCATTAATTCCAAATGTGTATAAATATTATGTCTACCCCTTATTGCGCCAGACAAATCTGTTGGTTCAATAAATTCTATACCTTGTTTGTGCAACATATTTAATTCTTGTAAAACAGGTGTGCCTTTTAATTCAGTTAATTTTTTTTGTTTTATATCAGACTCAGTTCTGATTAATTTTTTAACTCTTTCAACAACTTCTTTAGGTTCAACAGCAACATACTTAATTGGTTTACCTAACTTCATCATTACAAATCCTTTCTTTTCTAAAGATTCTAGAACATCATAAGCTCTTGACCTAGGAACATTACCAATATCAGATAATTCACCTGCAGTAGAAACACCACGAGAAAGAAGAGCGGTCCAAATTCGAACCTCATATAAATTTAAACCAAAGTATTGTCTTAATTTATTTAAAAATTCATCTTTAACAATCATAATCTAACAACCCCCTAGGTTGAACACCTCTTTTTTATAATTAATGTGATACCTTTTTATAGTTTATAAAGTTTGTTATCATGAAATAGTAATGTTATGTTTTCTTTTGATGTTTGTACAAACGTTGTACATCTTGTAAAGTGTTTGCATCACTTATTCTCTTAGTTGATTCTCTTAATCTTAGAAGTCTTGGGAACCTTAAAGCATAACCTGAGTCATAAGTTGGTGATTTTTGTATCTCTTCATAACCAATTTCCACTACTAATTTTGGTTTTACAATAACATGCTGGCCTTTTGTTTCTTTTATGAAAGGTTTTAGCTTTTTTGTTAATTCTTTGAATGTAACTCCCTCTGATTTTTCTTTAATTCCTGTTCCAACTTTTCCTATCTTTAATAATTTACCTTTTCCTCTACATGCTAAGTCAAATGAACTTAACCATTTTGATCTTTTACCTTCTCCCCATTGTGCTCCAACAATAACTAAATCTAAGGGTTCCATAAATGATTTATATTTCACCCAACCACCTACTCTTCTTCCTGGTTTGTAAACTTCATCTAAACTTTTAACCATTAGACCTTCATTACCATTTTTTAATGATTCTTTGAAGAATGCTTGCGCTTTTGATTCACTATCTGTAATTAATTTTGGTGTAGTTTTTACTTTGAATTTTTTATTTTTAATTATTTTATCTAATAATTTTCTTCTATTTATTTGTGTTTCTTTCATGTAACTTTTTCCATTGTAGTAGAGAACATCAAAAGCATTTACTTCAACTGGATAATCTTTTACCATTTGATGAATATTATGTTTTCTTTTAATTCTTTGAGAAATTTTTTGGAATGGTAAATACTTTCCTGTTTTCTTATCATAACCAACAACTTCTGTATCAATGATATAACTTTTACCTCTTATACACTCTTTTGCATCCTTGACTATATCTGGAAATTGATTTGTAACATTTTCCATTCTTCTTGAAAATAAAGTTATTGTATTTTCTTTTTTGTGTATTGTAACTCTGAATCCATCAAATTTATATTCAAACAATGCTGGTTTACCTACTGCTTTGAATGCTTCTGGCAATGTTTCAACTCTAATTGCTAACATAACTTTACTTGGTCTGCTTGGTAATAGAGTTGCCTGGGATAATCTTTTTCCTTTAGCCATTCTCATTACTTCTGCATAATCTAGAACTAAG